>DASQVF010000309.1:0-5302 GCA_035640915.1 Propionibacteriaceae bacterium | reverse complement strand
CGGCCGGCGGCGTACGGGATCACCAGCCCGCGCCAGGGGGTGACCACGACCGGTCCGTTCCCGGCGGCCGCGTGCACGGCGGCGAGCTGTTCGGGGGTGAGGAAGCCGAGCGGGACGACCACACCGGCGTGGTCACCGATGGCGCCGACCGGGATGGTAGTGATGGGGGCTGAGCCTGTCGAAGCCCCAGACTCCCGCCCTTCGACAAGCTCAGGGCGCAGAGCCGATCGTGCGGCGTCGATCAGGGCCGGTGCCGCCTCGATCGTGGTCACCAACCGCCGCTGGTCGCCGGCCATGATCACTCCCCGGTTCGGGTCGAGGGCCTGGTAGGCGACGCCGAACGGCAGCCTGAGCACGTCGCCGCGCCCGTCATCCAGGGCGAACAGGAACCGTCCGGACAGTTCCGCCAGATCGGCGGCGGCGCGCAGCTCCTCGTCGAGCGCGATGACCAGTGGGCGCAGGTCGGCGCGACCACCGGACAGCCCGGTGAGCGGTGAGGCGACGATGTTGCGGACCCGCTCGTGGGCCGCCGAGGGCAGCAAGCCCGCCGCGGCGACCGCGGCCACGAAGTCGTCCGGCACCGGATCGGCCAGCCCCCGGATCTGCAGGCTGCCCCGCGAGGTCAGCTGAAGCAGGCCGTTGCCGTACGCGGTCGCCAGCGCCCCGAGCCCGGCCAGGGCGGTGCCGGTGGTCTGTCCGCCGGGGATGCGGATCCGCACCATGGCACCGTCCGCGGCCAGGTGCGGCCGCAGGACGCCGGGGCAGCGGTCGGCACTCACGCCCGCCATCGTAAGTTGCTCGAATGCCGGCGTACCCGTTCTCCCAGGTCGACGTCTTCGGATCTCGCGGCCTCGACGGCAACCCCCTCGCCGTGGTCCACGCCGCCGAGGACCTCGACACCGCCCGGATGCAGCAGTTCGCCGCCTGGACCGGGCTGTCGGAGACCACCTTCCTGCTGCCCCCGACCACCGAGGAGGCGGACTACCGGGTGCGGATCTTCACGCCGAGCGGCGAGCTGCCCTTCGCCGGGCACCCCACTCTCGGCTCGGCGTACGCCTGGCGGGCGGCCGGTGGTCGGGAACGAAACGCCGGTCGGCTGGTCCAGGAGTGCGCGGCCGGTCTGGTGCCGGTCCGCGACGACGGCGGTCGGCTCGCCTTCGCCGCCCCGCCGCTGACCCGCTTCGGGCCCGTTGAGGAGGACCTGACCGATCGGATCGCCGCTGGCCTCGGCCTGCGCCGGGACGAGATCCTCGATTCCGCATGGCTGGTCAACGGACCGCAGTGGATCGGGATCCGGCTGGCCTCGGCGGAGCGCGTGCTCAGCGTGGAGGCCGACCCCGGCGTGCTGGCCGGACTCGACCTCGGGCTGGTCGGGCTCCATCCCGATGGGGCCGAGACCGCGTACGAGGTCCGGGCGCTGCTGCCGGGTGGGTCGCCGGCCGAGGACCCGGTCACCGGCAGCCTGAACGCGGGTGTGGCGGAGTGGTTGATCGGTGCCGGACTGGTCCCGGACCATTACGTGGCCTCGCAGGGCACGGTGATCGGCCGGGCCGGCCGGGTGCACATCGACCGGGAGGACACGGTGATCTGGGTCGGCGGACGGGTGGTCGAGGTGATCCAGGGCGAGGTCAGCCTCTGAGGGCGGACGCCCGCTGGCAATTTTTTCGCCGCCGAGTGGTATCGGCAGCGCCGCTCCGCGGTCTTGGTCTGTCATGACGAACACGACAGCTGGACGTATCGGGACAGAGCTACGCCGGACCGTTCGCGGTGCGGTGTGGGAGATCGGGGACGAGGGCTACGAGGCGGCCCGGACAGTCTGGAACGGCGCGGTCCGGCACCGGCCGGCGATCATCGCCCGGTGTGCGGATGCGGACGATGTGAGCTCGGCCCTGCGGGCCGCCTCCCGGCTCGGGCTGCCGGTGTCGGTCCGCGGCGGCGGTCACGACTGGGCCGGCCGGGCGATCCGGGAGGGCGGCCTGGTGGTCGACCTGTCAGCGCTGCGCGGGGTTCGGATCGATCCGGAGCGCGCGGTTGCCGAGGTGCAGGGCGGTGCGCTGGCGTCCGACCTGCTCGACTCCGCCGCCGCGTACGGCCTGGCCACCGCGGCCGGAGCGGTGCGCAGCGTCGGTCTGGTCGGCATGGCGATGGCCGGTGGGTACGGCGGCCTGATCGGTCGATTCGGCCTGACCCTGGACAACCTGCTCTCGGCGGAGGTCGTCCTGGCCGACGGGTCGAGGGTGGTCGCCGGTCCCGACTCCGACCGCGAGCTGTGGTGGGCGTTGCGCGGCGGCGGCGGCAACTTCGGTGTCGTGACGTCGGCCCGGTTCCGGCTGCACGGTCTCGGCCCGGTGCTCGGTGGGATGGTCGCCTACCCGCACGCCCAGGCGCGACCGGTGCTCCGCGGCTACCGCGAGATCATCGCGGCGGCACCGGACGAGCTCACCGTGATGGCCGGCTTTCTCACCGGACCGGGCGGTGAGCCGGTCGTCTTCCTCGCGCCGACCTGGAGTGGTGACCAAGCGGTCGGCGAGGCGGCCGTGGCTCCGCTGACCCGGCTCGGCACCCCGGTGATGACCGACCTCCGTCCGATGCCCTATCCGGACCTGCTGCGCATGTTCGAAGCCGGATCGGCACCGGGAAATCACTACGCCCTCGGCACCCGGTGGCTGCCGGAGCTCACCGAGGACGGGATCACCGCCCTGATCGACGGGGCGATCGGGCGGCGTTCGCCGGCGTCGTTGCTGGCGATGCACCAGTTCCACGGCGCCGCCACCCGGATCGCGTCCGAGGACACCGCCTTCGCACTTCGTCGCCCGCACCTCCTGGCCGAGGTGATCGGGGTCTGGCGGCCCGGCGAGCCCGAGGAACCGCACCGGGAGTGGATCGAGCAGACGGTCACGGCGTTCGACCGCGACGCCCTGCCCGGCGGGTACGCGAACATCCTGGGTCCGGGCGACACCGACCGGCTGAGCCTCGGCTTCGCCGCCAACCTCGACCGGTTGCGGGCCGCCAAGCGCCGCTACGACCCGGACGACACCTTCACCGCCGTCGCCGCCCTCGGCTGATCCGTTCGCCCACCGGCGCCGCGAACGCCCCGGCGCCGCGCATAGGGTCGCGAGGTGCCGTCCACCTCGACCACCGGGCCCGCCCGCGACGCCGAATCGGGATGGTCGGAGCTCGCCTTCGACCTGACCGCCATCGCGCTCGGTCTCGTCTGGCTCGCCGGCACCGGGTACGTCGCGTTGCTCGGCTTGGCGGAGACGCTGGTCTTCTTCGGCGAGACGGCAACACCGGAGGAGGTGGCCGAGTCGCGGCGGCTCTTCCGCCTCGCTGCGGTGATTGCGGTCGCTGTTCCGCTGATCGGCCTGCTGCTCAGCCTCGGCCTCCGCCGGAAGCGCTTCGGCATCTTGTTCGCCGTGCTGCTCCTGTTCGGCAGTGGCTTCGCCGGCCTGGTCGGCCTCGACGCCTACCGCAGCCGCCCGGCCGATCCGGTCGAGCCGGGACCGCGGACCTGTCAGGAGAGCAGCGGCGGCGACAACCGCTGCCCGGGCGGATAGCGGCACTAGGCTCACCCAGTGCCGCGGATCGCCCTCGTCTCCACCTCTGACACCGACCTGCTGTCGGCTCGGGCCTCGGGTGCGGACTACGTCTACGTCAACCCGAGCCGCGCGGTGCACACCGAGATGGCGGAGGTGTTCGCCGCGGCCGACCTGATCGTGGCGCGGATCCTGGGCTCGCCCAAGAGTCTGTGCAGCGGCTTTGCCCGGATCCGCGTCGAGGGCCGGCCGATGGTGGTGCTCGGCGGCGAGCAGACGCCGGACGCGGCCCTGATGGAGCAGTCCACGGTGCCGATCGGGGTGGCGGCGGACGCGCACGTCTACCTCGCCCAGGGCGGGCCGGAGAACCTTCGGCAGCTGCACGCCTTCCTCTCCGACACCGTGTTGCTGACCGGGAAGGGGTTCGAGCCCCCGGTGGAGCAGCCGGCCTGGGGACTGCTGCGCCCTGATCCTGCCCCGTTGCGCCCTGAGCCTGCTGCGTTGCGCACTGAGGCTGCCGCGTTGCGCCCTGAGCCTGTCGCGTTGCGCCCTGAGGCTGTCGAAGGGCCCTTCGACGAGCTCGGGACAGGGTCTTCGGCAGGCTCAGACCGCATCCGCCCGCGCGTCGGCATCCTCTTCTACCGGGCCCAGTACACCGCCGGGAACACCGCGTACGTGGCGGCCCTGGCCGACGCAGTTGACGCGGCCGGCGGCGTCGGCGTACCGATCTACGCCACCTCGCTGCGGGACGCCCCGACTGACCTGCTCGACTACCTCGGCACCCTCGATGCCCTGGTCACCACGGTGCTCGCCGCCGGCGGCACCCGTCCCGCCACCGCCACGGCGGGGGAGGACGACGAGGGCTGGGACGTACGCGCTCTCGCCGCCCTCGACATCCCGATCCTGCAGGCCCTCTGCCTGACCTGGGACCGCGCCTCATGGGCGGCTTCGAACGAGGGGATGACGCCGCTGGACGTGGCCACCCAGGTGGCGGTGCCGGAGTTCGACGGGCGGATCATCACGGTCCCATTCTCGTTCAAGGAGACCGACGCGGACGGGCTGCCGTCCTACGTGCCCGACTCCGAGCGGTGCCGCCGGGTCGCCGAGATCGCCGTCAACCACGGCCGGCTCCGCCACATTCCTCACGACCAGCGCAAGATCGCGATCATGCTGTCGGCCTACCCGACCAAGCACTCCCGGATCGGCAACGCCGTCGGCCTGGACACCCCGGTCTCGCTGATCCGGCTGCTCCGGGCGATGCGGGAGGCCGGGTACGACCTCGGCGCACCGGGCGAGATTCCCGGTACCGGCGACCTCGAGCCGGTGGAGGGCGAGAGCCCGGACACCACTGCCGGCAACGCCCTGATCCACGCGATCATCGCCGCCGGCGGCCAGGACCCCGAGTGGCTGACCTCGGAGCAGCTGAGCGGCCAGCCGGTCCGGATCCCCGCCGCCACCTACCGGCGCTGGCTGGCCGAGCTGCCGCGCGAGCTGGGCGAGGCGGTGACCGAGGCCTGGGGCGAGGCGCCGGGCGAGCTGTTCGTGGACCGCACCCACGATCCGGAAGGCGAGATCGTCGCCGCCACGCTGCAGGCGGGCAACGTGGTCATCCTGGTCCAGCCGCCCCGCGGGTTCGGTGAGAACCCGATCGCGATCTATCACGATCCCGACCTGGCCCCTTCGCACCACTACCTCGCGGTGTACCGCTGGATCGAGCGGGAGTTCGGGGCGCACGCCATGATCCACGTCGGCAAGCACGGCAACCT
>DASQVF010000308.1:0-13276 GCA_035640915.1 Propionibacteriaceae bacterium | reverse complement strand
GGTGCCTGCCACTCCCGCCCCTCGTAGACCTCGAAGGTCGGGTGGACGCCCAGCTCACTGGGACCGGTGGCGAAGATCAACCAGTCCGCGGGATCGTCGCCGCCGGTTCCGGCGCCGCCGACCCCGGCATCGCCCCGGGCGCCCTCCGAGACGAAGGGCCAGCGCAGGACGTCTTTCAGGAACGCTCTCGTCGCCGTGGGGTCGTCGGAGTAGACCAGCGTGTGGATCGCCGTGATCATGTCGACACGTTAGCGGTCAGCCGAGGCGGCGGAAGGTCGGCCAGATCTCGGCCCAGGAGCCACGCAGGTCGCGGCCGATCCAGACCGGTGTGCCCTGCTCCTCGTTCTCCACGCCGAGGCCGTTGTCCACCGTGGCGGCCCGGGTGACCTCGCCGAAGGCGGTGTGCAGGAAGGCCTCGTCGAACCCCACCAGCACGACGGGCCCGCCGGTGTCGGCCGGCGGACCCCAGTCGAAGTAGGCGTTGTGGCCGCTGTAGGCCTGCGGCAGGCCCAGGTCGGGACCGTAGCGGTCGACGGCTCCGGCCTCGCCATAGTTCTGGGTGACCACCACCGCCCGCGAGCGCTCGGCCGGCGGCAGGCCGGCGTACACGTCGGCGACGGTCGCCACGAAGGCCGGCCAGCCCACGGTCTCGCCGGCGTCGTAGTTGATGTCGACGATCGGCGTGCCGGCCAGCGCCCGGACCGGCAGCACCGGCAGCATGAGCACCGCGTTGAACAGCAGGGACAGACCCAGGCCTCCGACGACCCAGCCCCGGGCATCGGCCCGCCGGCGCAGCCAGCCGACGACGAGCGGCGCACCGGCGGCGAGCAGCACCGGGTAGAGACCGGCCAGGTAGTACGGCTTCCCGCCGGAGATCAGGAAGACCACCGCCAGCAGCGCGTACGCCACCGCGAAGCAGCGCACCGGACGGAGCTCGACCGCGCGCCAGAGCCGGACGAGACCCGGCACCCACATGGCCACCAGCACCGGGCTGACCAGCACCAGCTGCATCGGCAGGAAGAGCCACCACGGCTCGGACGAGCCGGAGCTGCCCCCGGCGATCGCCCGGGCCAAGGCGAGCTGCGGCCACCCGTGCCCGGCCTGCCAGAGCAGGTTCGGCAGCCAGAGGAGCACCGCCAGGCCGGCGCCGGCCCACAACCAGCCGGACCGGAGGACCGACCGCGGGCCGACCGCCAGCAGTCCGATCAGCACGGCGGCGACCAGCACCGCCACCAGCGTCTTGTTGTGCAGCGCGACCCCGACCACCAGCCCGACCAGCAGCCAGCCGCGCGGGTCGGCGCCCTGGAGCTGTCGGACCACCAAGAAGCTGATCAGGGTCCAGAACAGCAGATCGAACGTGGCCGTGCTCAGCAGATGTCCGAGGATCAGCAGGATCGCCGACACCGCCATCGCCGCGGCACCCAGGAGCTGCGCGGAGCGATCTCCGCCGAAGCGGCGAGCGAGCAGCCCGGTGAGCAGCACGATCGTGCCGGCGGCCAGGGCCGACGGAAGCCGCCAGCCGACCAGCGCATTCCCGAACAACTCGCTGACCACCCGTGCGATGAAGGGGGTCAAGGCCGGCTGGTCCGCGTAGCCCCAGGCCAGATGCCGGCCGGCGGTCATGAAGTACAGCTCGTCCCGATGTGGCCCGTAACGGGGACTGAAGACCAGCAGCAGCGCCGCGAGCCCTCCGCTCAGCAGCGCCAACGGCCGCCAGGCCACGCGAGGCAGATCCACGTCGACAGCCTGTCGCCGATCCAGCCGAGCCGGTCGACCCGTCGTTCGGGGCGAATCCTGGGAGGGGCTCACGATGGCGGTCCGGTCTCCTCGCTGCTGCTGCGTCCGTTCAGGAACCGGGCCAGCGCTGACTCGTCGGTGACGATCCGGTCGACCTCCTCGCCGGCGTCGCAGCGATACAGACCGACGGTGATCGCATCCGCGTCCCGGACGAGCACTCGCCACACGCCGCCCGCGTCTTCCCAGCGGCGCAGTGCGGCGACGTAGTCCGAGTCGGGCTCCATCCCGCCTGTATACCGCTACCCGAACCGTCGGACGTTGTAGTCCGCCAGCATCGGGTGGGCGCTGCCCCGCACGACCTCGTACGCCAGCAGCTCACCGACGATCAGCCCCAGCGTCGCGCCGCTGTGGGTGAAGGCGACGTGCAGTCCGGGAATGCCGTCGACCCGGCCGAGCACCGGCTCACCGTCCCCCGGGACGGGCTTCGGCCCCATGCCCAGCCACGCGGCCGTCAACGAAGGATGGCCGGCCAGCACCCGGGAGGCTTCGCCGAGCAGCTCCTCGACCACGCTCTCCGGCGCGTGGTAGCGGCCGTCGGCCGCGCGGGTGGCGTGGCAGCTGGCCCAGTCGGCGTCGACGGAGAGCCCACCGTCCGGCCTTGGTCGCAGCGACACCCGCGGCGTGTTGAGCACCGCGCTGAGGCCGTGGGCGACCGGCTCGGTGGCCACCAGCAGGGCGGTCGGGCTGGCGTCGGGAATCCTCACGCCGAGCTCCGCGACCAGACCCGGCACCGCGGCGCCGGCCGCCAGCACCACCACCTCGGCGGGAAACTCCTCACCCCACTCGCTGCGTACGCCGGCCAGCCCGTCTCCCTCGGTCACCACCCGGACGGGTCCGGCATTGGTCACCAGCCGGCCGCCGTGCCGGACGAAGTCCTCCGCCAGGAAAAGCACCAGGCTGGGCAGGTCGACCCAGCCCTCACCGGCACGCCACAGCGCCCCGCCGGCCGGGACGGCGTCGGGGGTCACGCCGGGAACCTGTTCGGCAACCCGGTCGGCGGTCAGCAGCTGGCTGTCGTAGCCGAGCGCCAGCTCGTGCTCGTGCTGGCGGTGCAGCTCGTCGGCCCGGTCCTCGGCCAGCCACGCGAGGCCACCGTCGAAGCGCAGCCAGTCCAGGCCCGGGTTGCGGGCCGAAAGGGTGCGGTAGCGGTCGATCCCGGCCATCCGCAGCCGGTGGTAGTGCTCGCTGCGCAGGCCGGCGGAGTTCAGCCAGGACAGCGAGCGACCGGACGCCTGGCTGACCAGCTCGCCCTCGGTGACCAGGATGACGTCCGCCCCCGCCCGGGCCAGCTGCGCGGCGGTGGAGACGCCCAGCACGCCTCCGCCGACGACCGCGACCTGTCCGGGACGGGATCCGTTCACGAGATCGAGCCTCCCAGCTCGTCCTCGATATGCACCCGGATGATCTCGTCGAAGGAGGACTCGGCGGTGAAGCCCAGCCGCACCGCCCGCGACGCGTCCAACCCCGGAGCCCAGCTCTCCACCATGCGCATGATCCGCTCGTCCGGCTCGCGGCGGATCAGCCGAACCGCCTGATCGCCGGCAACCCGGCGGAGCGCCTCGATCTGCTCGCCCACCGTCGCGCTGAGGCCGGGCATCGACAGCGTCCGCCGCGGTCCCACCGCCTCGCTGTCGAGGGTGGCCGCTCGGACCAGGAACTCCACGGCCGAGCGCGGCGAGGCGTGCCAGTGCCGCACCGACTCCGGCACGGGGAGGACCGCCTCCTGGCCGACGAGCGGCTCGCGCAGGATGCTGGAGAAGAACCCGGACGCGGCCTGGTTCGGCTTCCCCGGCCGGATGCAGATGGTGGGCAGCCGGATCCCGATGCCGTCGACGAACCCCCGCCGGGTGTAGTCGGCCAGCAGCAGCTCACCGATCGCCTTCTGGGTGCCGTAGCTGGTGAGCGGGGTGTGCTGGAAGTCCTCCGGGATCGGGTTGGGCGACGGCGCGCCGTAGACCGCGATCGAGGAGCTGAAGACAAGCCGAGGGTGATAGCCGTCGGCGGTGTGGGCCACCCGGACGGCGTCGAGCAGGGCCCGGGTGCCGTCGAGGTTCACGGCGTAGCCCTTGTCGAAGTCGGTCTCCGCCTCACCGGACACCACCGCCGCGAGGTGAAAGATCAGATCGGGTCGGTCGGCGACAAGCCGCTCGGCCTCGCCTGGCGCCGCCAGGTCGGCCGCCACGAGGTCGACCCGGCGAGGAGCGCCGGCTGGTTGCTCCGGCGGGACCACGTCGGCCAGCGTCAGCCGCTCGATCGCGCGGTCACCGACGGAACCGTCCGCCACCAGCCGGGCCGAGAGCTTGCGGCCGATCATGCCGGCCGCACCCAGAATCAGGACCTGCACGAACCCTCCCTACCCTCGCCGGGACGCGTCGACTCTGGCGCTAGACGTTGAACCGGAACTCCACCACGTCGCCGTCGGCCATCACGTAGTCCTTGCCCTCCAGCCGCACCTTGCCCTTGGCCCGGGCGTTCTGCAACGAGCCGGCGGAGACGAGGTCGTCGTAGGAGACGATCTCGGCCTTGATGAAGCCCTTCTGGAAGTCGGTGTGGATCACCCCGGCGGCCTCCGGCGCGGTCGCGCCCTTGCGGATGGTCCAGGCCCGGGACTCCTTCGGGCCCGCGGTCAGGTAGGTCTGCAGCCCGAGGGTGTCGAAGCCGACCCGGGCCAGCACATCCAGCCCGGGCTCGTCGATGCCCATCTCGCCCAGGAACTCGCGGGCCTCGTCCGGCTCCATCTCGACCAGCTCGGACTCGATCTTGGCGTCCAGGAAGATCGCCTCGGCCGGTGCGACCACCGTGCGCAGCCGCTCCCGGAGCTCCTCGTCGGCCAGCTCGTCGGTGTCGCAGTTGAACACGTAGAGGAACGGCTTGGCGGTCAGCAGGAACAGCTCGCGCAGCGGCCCCCGGTCCAGGCCCGCCGCGAAGATCGTCCGGCCGCTGTCCAGCACGGACTGCGCCTCCTGGACCGCCGCCAGCATCGGCTGCTTGTCCTTGTTGATCCGGGCCTCCTTCTCCAGCCGCGGCAGCACCCGCTCGATGGTCTGCAGGTCGGCCAGGATCAGCTCGGTGGAGATCGTCTCGATGTCGTTCGGCGGGTTCACCGCTCCCTCGACGTGACTGACGTCGGGGTCGCGGAACACCCGCGTCACCTGGCAGATCGCGTCGGCCTCGCGGATATGGGCGAGGAACGCATTGCCCATCCCCTCCCCTTGGCTGGCCCCGCGGACGATTCCGGCGATGTCGACGAAGCTGACCGTGGCCGGCACCAGCCGGGCCGAGCCGAACATCTCGCCCAGCACCGCGAGCCGGGGGTCCGGCACGCCGACCACGCCGATGTTGGGCTCGATGGTGGCGAACGGGTAGTTCGCGGCCAGCACGTCGTTGCGGGTCAGAGCGTTGAACAGGGTCGACTTGCCCGCGTTGGGCAGGCCGACGATGCCGATGGTGAGAGCCACAGCGGTCAAGGGTAGGGGCTGGTTGCGACCTCCCCGCTCAGTAGCCGCCCTCGGGGGGAACCATCTCCCCGCGTACGCCGAGCAGCCGGATCGGTCGGGAGTCGTTCAGTCCGGCGAGCAGATCGAGCGCCGTACGCGTGATCACCTGCGGGTCGTACGTCGGCTCCGGCAGCTTGCGGATCCGGGTGAAGGTGAAGAACGGGGCGAACCGGACCTTGAGGTGGACGCGGGCACAGGGCCGCTGCTCACGGTGCAGGTCGGTCACCACCTGCTCGGCCAGATCCGCCACCGCCGCCGCGATCTCGCCGGGCTCCACCAGGTTCTGCTGGTAGGTCGTCTCGTGTCCGTGCGCCCGCGCCACCCACGGGGTGTCGTCGACCACCGCCGTGCTGATCCCGCGACCGAGGGCGCGCAGATACGGGCCGATGCCCGGACCGAAGGCCGCCACCAGCCCGGCCTCGTCGGCGTGCGCCAGGTCGGCCACGGTGGTGATGCCCAGATCGGCCAGACGGGCGGAGAGGCGCTTCCCCACGCCCCACAGCGCGATGGTGGGCCGATCCCCCATCACCGTGAACCAGTTGTCCCGGGTCAGCCGGAAGATCCCGCCGGGCTTGCCGAACTCGGTCGCGATCTTGGCCCGCACCGTGGTGTCGCCGATTCCCACCGAGCAGGACAGCCGGGTCGCGGTGCGGACGGCGGCCTGGGCCTCCCGGGCGTACGCCTCGGGGTCATCGGTCGACACTCCGACGAAGGCCTCGTCCCACCCCAGCACCTGCACCACCGCACCGGGCAGCCCCCGCAGCGCCTCCATCACCTCCGCCGACGCGGCCTCGTAGACGGGGAAGTCGACCGGTAGCAGCACCGCGTCGGGGCAGCGCCGGACGGCCGTCTTCAGCGGCATGCCCGACCGGACGCCGAACGCGCGCGCCTCGTAGGAGGCGGTCGAGACCACCGCTCGCTCCGTCGGGTCGCCCCGACCGCCGACGATCAGGGGTCGGCCGGCCAGCTCCGGCCGGCGCAGGATCTCCACCGCCGCCAGGAACTGGTCGAGGTCGACGTGCAGCACCCAGCGAGCCATCGGTTGCACCCTGAGCCGGTCGAAGGGTCAGCCTTCGACCTCGAAGAACGCCTCGGCCGCCCGGCTCAGGGCCAGGGCATCCGCGGTGCCCGCCAGCTCGCGGGCGGAGTGCATGGACAGCAGCGGCTGCCCGACGTCCAGAGTCCGGATGCCCAGCCGGGTGGCGGTCAGCGGACCGATGGTCGAGCCGCAGGGCAGCGCGTTGTTCGACACGAACTCCTGGGTCGGCACGTCGGCGGTCCGGCAGGCTCGTCGCCACAGCGCCATCCCGGCCGCGTCGGTGGCGTAGCGCTGGTTGGTGTTGATCTTCAGCAGCGGACCGCCGTTGAGCAGCGGCTGGTTCGCCGGGTCGTGCCGCTGCGGGTAGTTGGGATGAATCGCGTGGCCGGCGTCGACCGACAGGCAGACCGACCGCGCCAGCGCCTGGTGGTGCTGGTCCGGTGCGACCCCGCGGACGCCGGCGATCCGGGTCAGCACGTCGGCCAGCAGCGGACCGGAGGCCCCGCTGCGCGACGCGCTGCCCAGCTCCTCGTGGTCGAACGCGGCCAGCAGCTCGATGTGGCCACCACCCGACGAGCGCAGCATCGCGGTCAGGCCCGCGTGCACGCCGGTCAGGTTGTCCAGCCGCCCGGCGGCCAGGAACTCCTGGCCGGGACCGAAGATCGCGGGCGCCGTGGCGTCGTACGCGACCAGCTCGAACCCGTCGATCTGGTCGCCCCGGCAGCCGACCAGCTCGCCGAGATGGTCGACCAGCCGCCGATCGGGCCGGCCCACGCCCCACACCGGCGCCGTGTGCTGCTGCTTGTCCAACTTCAGACCGTTGTCGTTGACCCCGCGGTCCAGGTGGATGGCCAGCTGCGGGATCCGCATGATCGCTTCGGTGCGCACCAGCTCGGTCCGGCCGTCGGCCAGCACCAGCCGGCCGGCCAGTCCCAGCTCCCGGTCCAGCCAGGAGTTGACCAGCGGACCGCCGTAGACCTCCACGCCGAGCTGGGCGTAGCCGAAGCCGCCCAGGTCCGGGTTCGGCTTGACCGCGAAGCCGGGTGAGTCGGTGTGGGCCCCGACGATCCGGTACGGCGTACGCGGGTCCGCGTTCGGCGGCACCCGCCAGGCGACCAGCGCGCCGTCCCGGACCAGGTAATGCCCGCCGGGACTGGCGTCCCAGTCGGCCGTCTCGTCCTGTTCGACGAAGCCGGCCGCGGCGAGCCGGCGTGCCCCCTCGGCCGCGGCATGGAACGACGACGGCGAGGCGATCAGGAAAGCGGCGAGATCCGCCACGTGGTCGAGGGCCGCCGAACCGCGCTTGTCCGGGGGTCCAAGGGGGTCGCCCCCCTTGCTGATCGGCATGGGCCCAAACCTAACCTGCAGTACTGACCTCCAACGATTTGTCGGTCCGGCCCCTCAGGATTGTTGGCATGGATGCCGGAACCGTCGTCGCCCTGGTCTGCGGGCTGGTCCTCGGGCTCGCCCTCGGCGCGCTCGGCGGCCTGCTGCTGACCAGGGTGCGCCGCGAGGCCGAGCTGGCGGAGGTGCGCGAGGAGACCGCCCGGGTTCGTGCGGACGTGGCCGAGATCCGGGTTGCCGCCGCCGTCGAGCTGGCCGACGCGCGGGCCGAAGCCGCGGCCGCCCAGGCCGAGGCGGCCACGGTGGCGGCGGCGCTGGCGGGGGCCCAGGCGGAACGGGATGCAGCGGTGAGCCGGGCTCAGGAGATCGCCGGTGACCGGGAAGCCATGCTCAACCAGTTCAAGGTGCTCTCCGCCGACACCCTGGACCGGCACAGCAGGGCGGCGGACGCCCAGGCCGAGCACCGGCTCAAGGCCACCGAGCAGCTGATGGTGCCGGTCCGGGAGAGCCTGGACCGGTTCGGCGCCCGGCTGACCGAGGTGGAGAAGGAGCGCACCGCTATCTCCACCGAGCTCCGGACCCAGGTGGCGACCGTGCGGCAGACCGGCGAGACCCTGCGCCGGGAGACCGCTGCCCTGGTCGCCGCCCTGCGCAAGCCGCAGGTCCGCGGCTCCTGGGGCGAGACCCAGCTTCGGCGGGTGGCCGAGATCGCCGGCATGCTCGACCGCTGCGACTTCGACCTCCAGCTCAGCAGCCGGGACGACGACCGGCTGCTGCGGCCGGACATGCGGGTCAACCTCGCCGAGGGCAAGCACCTGTTCGTGGACGCCAAGGCGCCGCTGACGGCGTTCCTGGAGGCCGCCGAGACCGACGACGGCCAGATCCAGGCGGAGGCCCTGACCCGGTACGCCCGGCACGTCCGGACGCACATCGACCAGCTGTCCAGCAAGCAGTACTGGAGGGCGGCCGAGTCGCCGGAGTTCGTGGTGCTGTTCCTGCCCAACGAGATGTTCTTCAGCGCGGCTTTGGACCAGATGCCCGACCTCTACGACTACGCGGCCGCCCGGGACGTGGTGCTGGCCACGCCGACCACGTTGATCGGACTGCTCCGGGCGGTGGCCTACGGCTGGAAGCAGGCGGCCCTGGCCGAGAGCGCCGCCGAGGTGTTCCGGCTGGGCCGCGACCTGCACGCCAAGCTCGGCCTGATGGGCAACCGGCTGGACAAGCTGGGGCGGGCGCTGCGCTCCTCGGTCAACGCCTACAACGAGACCATCGCGACCGTCGAGGGCACGGTGCTGGTCCGGGCCCGGCGGTTCCGCGACCTGAAGGTGAGCGACGCGGAGCTGACCGCCCTGCCCCAGCTGGACGACGCCGTCCGGCAGATCCAGGCCCAGGAGCTGGTCGACGACGCGGTGCAGGTCGAGCCGATGGTCGGCCGCGGGCGGAAGAAGCGGTCGGCCAAGACCGCCGAGGTGCCCGAGGCGGCCGAGCTGGTCCGCAGCGAGCCCGACCTGCTGGAACTGGTCGAGGGCGACGTGCTCCCGAGTGCCGACGAGGAGGCCGGCCGGCGCTCGTCCTAGGACTCCTCCCCGCACACACCGGGCTCGTCACAACTCAGCGAGTCCGGACTCGCTCGGGTTCTGACCGGTCGGCGGTGGGGTCAGTCGTGAACGGCACTGGCGCGGAGGTCGCGCCGCAGCTCCGGCGGCAGGGCGAAGACCAGGGACTCCTCGGTCAGCCGCTCCTCGCGGGCGACGGGGAAGCCCCGCTCGACCAGGTGGTCGAGCACTCCCTGCACCAGGTTCTCCGGGACCGACGCCCCGCTGGTCACGCCGACCGAGTTCACCCCGTCCAGCCAGGACGGGTCGATCTCGGAGGCGTTGTCCACCCGGTGAGCGGCCTTCGCCCCGGCTTCCAGCGCCACCTCGACCAGCCGGACCGAGTTGGAGGAGTTGGCGGACCCCACCACGATCATCAGGTCGCTGTTCGCCGCGATCTGCTTGACCGCGAGCTGCCGGTTCGAGGTGGCGTAGCAGATGTCGTCGCTGGGCGGGTCCATCAGCAGCGGGAACCGCTGGCGCAGCCGGTTGACCGTGTCGAGGGTCTCGTCCACGCTCAGCGTGGTCTGGCTGAGCCAGGCCAGCCGGCTCGGGTCCTTGACCTGCAACTGGTCCACGTCCTCCGGCGACTGCACCAAGGTGATGTGCTCGGGCGCCTCGCCTGTGGTCCCTTCGACCTCCTCGTGCCCGGCGTGCCCGATCAGCAGGATCTCCCGGTCGTCGCGGGCGAAGCGCCTGGCCTCCTGGTGCACCTTGGTGACCAGCGGACAGGTGGCGTCGATGGTCTTCAACCCCCGCTCGCGGGCCTCGGCGTGCACCGCCGGTGACACGCCGTGGGCCGAGAACACCACCCGGGCACCGGGCGGCACCTGGGACAGCTCGTCGACGAAGATCGCGCCGCGCGTCTCCAGGTCCTCCACCACGTGCCGGTTGTGCACGATCTGCTTGCGGACGTAGACCGGCGCCCCGTAGGCGGCGATGGCCTTCTCCACAGTGATCACCGCGCGGTCCACTCCGGCGCAGTAGCCGCGCGGCGCTGCCACCACGACCTGGCGAGGACGCGACTCAAGCGGAACCGGGACGGCGGCAGCGGGCTGGGTCACACGCTCCAGTTTAGGTTGCCCCGGGCATCGGTCCGGCCGGGAAGCGGCTACGCCAGGCGGCGATGTCGTCCAGTCCCGCGTTGCCTCCGCACAGGATCAACGCCAGGCGCGCCCCGGCCGGCAGCCGGTCCCGGAGCCGGAGCGCGGCGGCCCAGGTGCACCCGGTGGCCGGCTCGGTGACGACCTTGGCGCTCGCCGCCAGCATCTCGATGCCGCGGACCGCCGCGGCGTCGGACACCACCAACACCTCCTCGACCAGATCACGAACCCCGGCCAGGGTCAGCGGTGCCACCGTCGGAGCACCGAGCGTGGTCGCGATCGAGGTGACCGGGTCCAGAGTCACCGGCTCTCCGGCGCGGAGCGACCGGGTCATCACGTCCGCGCCCTCGGTCTCCACGCCCCAGACCCTGATCGCCGGGTCAAGCGCCTTGAGCGCGGCCGCCACCCCGGTGATCATCCCGCCGCCGCCGACCGAGGCGATCACGTCGGTGACCTCCGGCGCATCCTCGTGGAGCTCCAGCGCCACGGTGCCTTGGCCGGCCACCACGGCGGGATCGTCGAACGGGTGGACCAGCACCTTCCCGGCCTCGACCTCGGCGACCGACCGGGCGAACACCTCGGCGATCGTGTCCAGGATGACCAGGTGGGCGCCATCCGCGCGGACCTGCTCCACCGAGGCGGACGCCGCCGTGGCCGGCATGATCACCGACGCCTGGATGCCCAGCACGCGGGCCGCGTAGGCAACCGCGAGGCCGTGGTTGCCACCGGAGACCGCCACCACTCCGGCGGCGCGTTCGTTCTCGGTCAGCTGCTGCAGCCGGGAGAAGGCGCCGCGCACCTTGAACGAGCCGGTGTGCTGCAGGAGCTCGAACTTCCCCACCACGGGAAGGCCCATCTCCGCCGACAGCCGGCTCAGCGGAAGGGTCGGGGTGCGGACGATGTAGGGAGCGATCGCGCCGGCCGCCCGCTGGATCGCCGCGAGACTGATCTCGCTCAGGCTCGAGTCGGGCACCACGGTCGCCGCGTCGGTGGGCACACCGCGAGTATCGGCTATCCGGAACGTCCCTCCCCTCTAATCTCGTGCTGTGCCCCTGGAGTCCAGCCCGGAGAACCCCCAGCCGCTGCGGCTGATCTCCAACAAGGTCCGCGGCTGGATCGACCGGCTGGGACCGGTGTGGGTCGAGGCCCAGCTGATCGAGGTCAGCCGGCGCGCCGGCCGGACCATCTTCCTCACCCTGCGGGACCGGCTGGCCCCGGTCTCCGCCTCGGTCACCATCTCGGCGACGACGTTCGACTCGGCGGGACCGCTGACCGAGGGCGCGACGGTGATCGCCCGGCTCAAGCCGTCGTACTTCGAGCAGTCCGGCCGGTTCAGCTACTACTGCGACGCGATCACCCCGGTCGGCGAAGGTCGCCTGCTGGCCCAGCTCGAGCAGACCAAGCGGCTGCTCCAGGTCGAGGGTCTGTTCGACCTGGCCCGCAAGCGTCCCCTGCCGTTCCTGCCCCGCGCCGTGGGCCTGATCACTGGAGCCGACAGTGCCGCCGAGCGCGATGTGGTGGAGAACGCCCGGCGCCGCTGGCCCGCCGTCCGGTTGCTGGTCCGGCACGCCCTGGTTCAGGGCCCGCAGGCCGCCGAGCAGGTGATCGCCGCCCTACGCCGGCTCGACGGCCACCCCGAGGTCGACGTGATCGTTCTCGCCCGAGGCGGCGGCTCGCTGGAGGACCTGCTGCCGTTCTCCGACGAGGGGCTGGTCCGGGCGGTCGCCGCCTGCCGGACACCGGTGGTCAGCGCGATCGGCCACGAGTCGGACAACCCGATCCTCGACCTCGTCGCCGACTACCGCGCCTCGACGCCGACCGACGCGGCGAAGCGGATCGTCCCGGACGCCACCGAGGAGCTGGCCCGGTTGCGGCAGGTCCGGCAGCGGATGCGCAGCTGCGTCACCACCCTGGTGGCTCGCCAACAGGAGGCCCTGAACGCCCTCCGGTCGCGCCCGGTGCTGGCCGACCCGACGGCGAGCTTCGGCCTGCGGATGGAGGAGGTGCACCGGCTGCGCGACCGGGCCGCACGGGCCACCACTGCCCGGCTGGAGGCGGAACGCACCGCCGTACGCCACTGCCTGGAACGTATCCGGGCCGTCTCGCCCCAGGCCACGTTGGAGCGGGGATACGCGATCCTGGTCGGGTCGGCCGGCCAGCCGGTCCGGTCGGTGACCGCCGTCGCGGTGGAGGAGGATGTGGTGGCGCACCTGGCCGACGGTCAGCTGGTGGCCCAGGTCCGCGACGTCCGACCCCGAGGAGAGCGATGACCGAGCCGCCCGATCAGTCGCTGACCTATGAGCAGGCCCGCGACGAGCTGGTCGCGCTGGTCCAGCGGCTGGAGAGCGGCGGGGCGCCGCTGGACGAGTCGCTGGCCCTCTGGGAGCGCGGCGAGCAGCTGGCCGCCATCTGCCAGCAGTGGCTGGACGGGGCCAAGGCCCGCATCGAGGCCGCCCGTGCCGGCGACGACCCCGAGCGTTGACGCCTCGTGGGTGCGGGCCGCACCCGTCAGGCGCTGAGCTCCAACTCGTCGTCGACGCGAGCCCGGTTGCGCGGCGGAACGAAGCGGCGCCGATAGTCGACCGGCGCGAGGCCGATCTCGCGGCGGAAGTGCTCCCGCATCACCACGGCGGAGTTGAAGCCGACCCGGCTGGCGATCTGCTCGACGCCGAGGTCGCTCTCCTCCAGCAGGCTGCGCGCGGCCAGGATGCGCTGCTGGGTCAGCCACTTGTGCGGGGTGGTGCCGGTCTCCGCGCTGAACCGGCGAGCGAAGGTCCGGTCGCTCATCATCGCCTTCCGGGCCAGCGACGAGGCGGTGTGCGGCTCGGCCAGGTTGGCCAGCACCCAGGTCAGGACCGGAGCCAGACTGTCGCTCTCGTACGCCGGGATCGGCATCTC
>DASQVF010000307.1:0-3733 GCA_035640915.1 Propionibacteriaceae bacterium | reverse complement strand
CGTCCAGCGCCGCGTCAACGGCGTCCCCACCCCCGAGTCCCATATCACCATGATACTCGAATACATGTTCGATAGCAAGTAAAGTACCTAGTCAGCGCCTATTCGTCGGAGGTCTTGGTATGAGGAAGGTTCGTTTCACGGGTCTTGCAATCCGTATCTAGGTACAGGTTTACCGTTGACGGCATGGACCTTCTCGACCTAAGCCAAGCGCCGGACGCCTGCACCCTCCCGACGGCCGAACGACCGCTGCGGATCGCCGAGTTCGACCGGCTGTTCGGGTACGCCTCCGACGTCGAGCGACGCGGTCCGCAGACCGCTCGGATCACGTTGCCGTCGCGTCCAGAGATCGCCGCCGAGGCGGCCGATCTCGTCGTCCGTGAGACGCGGTGCTGCTCGTTCTTCACCTTCTCCCTCACCGCCACCGCCGGCCGGCTGCACCTCGACGTCACCGTTCCGGAGAGCCAGACACCCGTCCTCGACTCCGTGGTCGGTTGGGTCGAGCGGGCCGGCGCGGCATGAACGGCGAGCTGCGGGTCGGCCAGGTCGCCGCAGCCGCCGGGGTCAACATCGAGACGCTGCGCTACTACGAGCGGCGCGGACTGCTTGCCCGGCCCGACCGGAGCCTGGGCGGGCACCGGCTCTACCCACCGGAGGCGGTCACGATGCTCCGGGTGATCAAGACCGCCCAACGGCTGGGTTTCACCCTCACCGAGGTCGGCGACCTGCTCGAAGTGGGAACCCATCATCACGGCGTACGCCGTCGCCCCGCCGGTCTGCAGGCCCGGGCCGCGAACAAGCTGGCCGAGGTGGAGCAGCGGATCGCCGATCTGACGGTGATCCGGGACACCCTGCGTCGGGCTCTGGACGCCGGCTGCGACGACCTGCTCGACTGCGCCGACAACGACTGCTGCCCGCTGCCCTTCGGCGACCTGGGCCACACCAGGTGAGCTGAGCCGACCGGGTCGGAAGCCGGAACCGTGGGTCGCCGGGTAGAGCGGCGCGTGGCTGGGCCTGCCGGGCGCGCGGGTCTGCCGGCGCGGGTGGTTGGGACGCCGGTGTACATGGCGACCGACGGTTTTGTCGCACGTCCGGGAGGATGGGCGCATGATCGACATCGACGCCATCCTGCTGGTGGGCGCTGTGGTGTTGATCGCTGCCATCATCGCGGCGCGGGTCGGTGCGCGGGTCGGTCTCCCGTCCCTGCTGCTCTTCCTGGTCCTCGGGATGGTGATGGGCGAGTCCGGGCTCGGCGTCCAGTTCGAGGACGCCCAACTGGCTCGGGCCCTCGGCTTCGCCGCCCTCGTGGTGATCCTGGCCGAGGGCGGCCTGACCACCAAGTGGTCCGACATCCGCCGGTCGCTGGGGCTGGCCGCCCTCCTGGCTACGGTCGGGGTCGGGGTCAGCATCGGCTTGATGACCCTCTTCGGGTACTTCGTGCTCGGTCTGGACCTCTGGCTGGCCGTCCTGCTCGGCGCGGTCACCTCACCGACCGATGCGGCCGCGGTGTTCTCGGTGCTGCGTAATGTGCCCATCCCACACCGGTTGCGCGGCACTCTCGAGGCCGAGTCCGGCCTGAACGACGCGCCGACCGTCCTGCTCGTCATCCTGGCCAGTGCGGCGGCCGTCGGACGGCCGACCGAGGGCGGAATCCCCGGACTGGTCGGTCTGATCGTGCTGGAGCTGGTCGGCGGCCTCGCCGTCGGCGCGATCCTCGGCTGGCTCGGGGTGCAGGGCATGCGCCGGGTCGCCCTGCCGTCCTCCGGGCTCTACCCCCTGGCCGCGCTGGTCTGGTCGGTCCTCGCGTACGGCAGCGCAGCCATGCTGCACCTCAGCGGGTTCGCCGCGGTGTACGCCTGCGCGCTGTTGGTCGGCAACGCCCGGCTGCCCCACCGGATCGCCACCCGGTCTTTCGTCGAGGGCACCGGCTGGATCGCCCAGATCGGGCTGTTCGTGATGCTCGGCCTGCTCGCCTCGCCCGGCCGGATCGACCTGCAGCGGGTCCTGGTCGGGCTCGCCGCGGGCCTGTTCCTGACCTTCGTCGCTCGTCCCGTGTCGGTTTTCGCGTCGGCCGCCTGGTTCCGCGTGTCGGGCCGCAGGCAGGCCTTCTTGTCCTGGGCCGGCCTGCGCGGTGCCGTGCCGATCGTGCTGACCACCATCCCGCTGGCCGAAGGCGTCGACGGGGCGGAGTTCCTCTTCGACGTGGTGCTGGTCTTCGTGATCGTGTTCACCGTTGTGCAGGCGCCGACCCTGCGGTTCGTCGCCCAGCGGCTCGGGCTGACCGATGACCAGTCGGCCCACGAGATCGACGTCGAAGCCGCCCCGCTGGCCACCATCTCCGCCGACCTGCTGCAGGTCCGCATCCCCCCGCAGTCCCAGCTGGCCGGAGTGGAGATCGGCGAGCTGCGGCTGCCGGAGAACGTGGTGGTCTCGCTGATCATCCGCGACGGACGGCCGTTCGCGCCAGAGGGGTACGAGCGGATCAAGGTCGGCGACGAGCTGCTGGTGGTCACTCCCGAGGCGGCCCGGGACCGGACCGAGGCCCGGCTCCGCGACGTCGGCCGCGGTGGCCGGCTGGCCCGCTGGCGTACGCCCCCCACCGGCTAGCTGGAGACGAGCTCAGTTGCCCGGCCTACCCTGACGCCCCGCGGAGCATGGCCGGGCGTGGCGGGAGCCCGAGCTTGCGAGGCGGATGGTTGCGACGCGGCGTGGCCGACCAGGGGATCGCTTTGGTGCGCGAGGAGCTCAGCCGCCGAGGGGGGCGCTCGGCGTCGGGGTCTGGGAGGCGAGGCAGACGGTCTTGGCCTTCACCGCGTAGGTCGACTTGGCGTTCTTGTTGAACCCGCCGTACTTGTTGCCAACCAGCACGTCCACCGAGCCGTCGTTGCGCTTGTCGGCCCGCACCACTGCGTCCTTGAAGAACGACTTGACGAAGAGCACCTCGGGATTCTTGGCGCCCGCGCCGACGATCACCGTCTTGGAGATGTTCTCGTTGGTGTTGGTTGCCACGGTGACCTTGAAGCCCTTGCTCTGCAGCTGGCGGCGGACGTCACCGGCCAACCCACGCCGATCTCCGCCGTTGTAGACCTTGACGATCACCTGCTCGGCCTTGATCTGGCCCTTCGTCACCGTCTGCTCGACGCAGGGCGGCGGCGGGATCTTCGGCACCGGGGCCAGGATGTTGTTGTAGCCCCACCAGGCACCCCACATCAGGACGCCGAGCAGGAGCAGGAGCGTGATCGGAGTCCGCACGATGCGAAATACCCGACCGATCACCGCCGAACTACCTTTCATTCCACAGCGTCGTCGCTGCCCTGCCCCAAGTCCCGCGCACCCGGAGCCTACCGGGTGATCGGTGCTATTTCAGGTCAAGTACTCGTGCGTGCATCGTCTGCCGCTGCTGCAACGCCGCCCGCAGCGCTCGATGCAACCCGTCCTCCAGGTACAGCTCTCCCCGCCAAGAGACCACGTGGGCGAACAGATCTCCGTAGAAGGTCGAGTCCTCTTCGAGCAGCGCTTCGAGATCGAGAGTCCGCTTCGTGGTCACGAGTTGGTCCAAGCGGACCTGGTGCGGAGCGATGGCGGCCCATTGCTTCTGCACGTAGCCGTGATCTGGATACGGGCGCACGTCCCCCACACGCTTGAAAATCACGCCCATCACCTTAGATCCTCGTCCCGCGCGACACTCGGGCGACGTCGTTACGATTCGGTCATGACGGAGCCGACCCCGACGGCC
>DASQVF010000306.1:0-2975 GCA_035640915.1 Propionibacteriaceae bacterium | reverse complement strand
CGGGGACTCGTGAGCCCTTCGACAGGCTCAGGACAGGCTCTGGACCTCGACGATCTCGGTCCGGAGGTGCTGGCCTTTCTGACCGAGCGGCATCTCGCCACGCTGACCACCCTGCGGGCCGACGGCTCGCCGCACGTGGTTCCGGTCGGGTTCAGCTACGACCCGCAGACCCGACTGGCCCGGGTGATCACCTCCGGCGACTCGGTCAAGGCCCGCAACGCCGACCGCGCTTCGACCGGTTCGGCGGGCATATCGAACGTGGCTGCGCTGTGTCAGGTGGACCGGGCCCGCTGGCTCACCCTGTCCGGACCGATCCGGGTGGAGCGGGAGCCAGCGGCGGTGGCCGACGCCGAGCGGCGGTACGCCGAGCGCTACCGGCAACCCCGCGAGAACCCGAAGCGGGTGGTGCTGATCATCGAGGTCAGCCGGATGCTCGGGCGCCCGTGACCCGATCCAGGATCGCCTCCGTCACCGCCTCCGGCTCACGCTCGGGCAGCCAGTGCCCGGCGTCCAGATCGAGAAAGCGGTAGGGACCGACCACATACTTCGCGGTCGCTTCCGCGGTGGTCCGGACCAGCGCGACGTCGTGCCGCCCCCAGACGTAGGTCGTCGGCACCGTGATCCGGCCGATCGGCTTGGTCGAGAAGGGAATCCCGCGGTACCAGTTGAGCGCCCCCGTCAGGGCGCCCGGTTCGGCCAGCGCCACGGCGTACGATTCCGCGCGCTCCGGCGGCGCCCCACCATCGATCAGGGCCTTGGTCATGGTTCGCCGAGCGAGCGCTTCGGGCAGCCGGGGAAGCTGGAACAACGCCATGTACCACGACGCCCGCGCCTGGCCGGCACGGAAACCGTCCCGGAACGCCGCCGGGTGCGGGGTCGAGAGACTGGTGAACGTCGCGACCCGGTCGGGGTACCAGCCGGCGGCGCCCCAGGCGGCCGTCGCACCGAAGTCGTGGCCGACCAGGTGGGCCCGCTCCAGGCCCGCCGCGTCCAGCAGCGCCACCACGTCGGCGGCCGTCTCGGACGTCGCGTACGCCCGCCGCGGTCGCGGCCGGTTGGTCGCGGTATACCCGCGCATGGTCGGCACCAGCGTGCGCAGACCCGCCGTGTTCAGCTTCTCGGCCACCGCATCCCAGGTCGACGGCTGCTGCGGGAACCCGTGCAGCAGGACGACCACCTCGCCGTCCCTCGGGCCCGAGTCGAGAACGTCGAAGCGCAGCGCCGAGCGGAGGTAGTGGTCCATGGCGGTCAGTATGGCGAGGCGCCGGTCATCCCGGTCGCAGCAGGTAGGTGTCCATCACCCAGCCCCGCTGCTCCCGGATGGCTTGCCGGGCGACTCGGATCTCCTCCAGCACCTCGGTCAGGGGCCCGGTGACGAGGGCCTCGTCCGGCAGCCCCAGCTGGGCGCCCCAGTAGATCGTCAGGTCCGGGTGCTGCTCCACCAGTGCGGCGCAGGTCAGGTCGCCGTCCAGCATCACCACCACGTCGCCGAGCGCCGGGGAGTACTCCGCGACCAGCCGCCGCCCCGTGGTCAGGTGCACCGGCCGGCCGATCCGGTTGAGCACGATCCGGTGCCGGGCGGCCAGCAGCTGCACGCTGCTGATCCCAGGGACGACGGTCAGCTCCAGGCCGACGCCCGAAGCGGCGACGGACTCGACGATCCGGATGGTGCTGTCGTAGAGGCCCGGGTCCCCCCAGGCCAGGAACCCGACCGTCCCTCCGTCCGGTACCGCCGTCCGGATCACCTCCGCGTACGCCGCCGCGCGGGCTGCGTGCCAGTCACGCACCCCGACCTCGTAGCCCCCGGTCGCCTCTCGTTCCGGGTCGGGCACCTCGACCACCCGATAGTCATGGTGGGTGATCACGGCGTCGCAGAGGGCCGTGCGCAGCGCCACCAGGTCGTGCTTGGTGCTGCCCTTGTCGGCGACCAGGAACACGTCGACGCTGTTCAGAGCGGCGACCGCCTCCCCGGTCAGGTGCTCCGGCTGGCCGCTGCCGATCCCGATCACCAGAGCCCGGACCGACCTAGGCAAGGGGGACGACCCCCTTGGACCCCCGCCGCGCGCGCAAGAACACACGGGAGCGCGCGTTCACGCCGGCCCCACCACCGTCCCGGCCAGCAGCAGGCCCAGGTCGACATGGCTCTCCAGGGCGTCGGCCAGGGTGTCGATCATCGCCTCCCGGCGGTCGGCGTACCCGGGAACGCCCTCCGCCGGCCGCCACGGGGCGCCGGTGATCGCCGCGATCTCGGCGAGCCAGGCCCGACGGAACTCGTCGTTCTCGAGCGCGCCGTGCCACATGGTGCCCCACACCGCACCCACCCGGCAGCCGTCGAGGAACGGCTCCCCGCCGGTGACCTCCGCCACTCCGTGGTGGATCTCGTACGCCGAGACCGGGTGCCCGCGCCACTCCCCGTTCGGCCGGCCGAGGACCTTGTCGGCCGCGAACCTCACCCGGACGGGCAGCAGGTCGAGGCCGGGCGCCAGGCCGGTGCCGGACTCCACCTGGTCGCTGATCTGCGACCCGAGCATCTGGTAGCCACCGCAGATGCCCAGCACCGGCGCTCCCCGTCCCGCTCGGTCGACCAGGGCCGGGGCGAGCCCGGTTCGCCGCAGCCAGTCCAGATCGCTCACCGTGGCCCGGCTGCCGGGCAGCACCGCGAGATCGGCGTCCGCGACCACGTCGGGGTCGGTGGTCACCCGCACGTCCACGCCGGGTTCGGCGGCCAGCGCCTCCACGTCGGTGACGTTGGAGACCCGCGGCAGCCGGACCACCGCCACCCGCAGGGTCGTCGGGGCCGCTGCTGCCTGGTGCCGCCAGGCCCCGATCTCCAAGGTGTCCTCGGCGTCCAGCCACAGGTCGGGCAGCCAGGGCAGTACGCCGGCCACCGGCACGCCGGTCCGCCGGGTCAGCTCGTCCAGCCCGGGGGCCAGCACCGACTCGTCACCGCGGAACTTGTTGATCACGAAGGCGCT
>DASQVF010000305.1:0-7276 GCA_035640915.1 Propionibacteriaceae bacterium | reverse complement strand
GCGCCGAAGCGGCTCGCCTGCGCCACCGCCCGGCGCGTCAACTCCCCCCCGCTCAGGCCGGAGGGGAAGCCGAGGTAGTTCTCGATCCGCGAGCTCTGCCCGGCCTGTCCCCCGGCCGCGGCCCGCTCGACGATCACCGTCCGCAGGCCCTCGGAGGCGGCGTACACCGCGGCCCCCAGCCCGGCCGGGCCACCGCCGACGATGACCAGGTCGTAGAACTCCCCGGCGGGCGTGGTGCTCAGCCCGACCGCGTTGGCCAGCTCGACCAGGCTGGGCTGGATCAACGGCTGACCGTCGGAGGTGATCACCACCGGAACCTGGCTGGGCTCGGCGCCGGCCGCGGCCAGCAGCTGCGCGCCCATGGGCTCCTCGACATTGAGCCAGCGGTAGGACACCAGGTTGCGGGCCAGGAAGTCGCGTACATCGTAGGAGGCGGGGGACCAGGGGTGGCCGAGGATCTTGATCCCGTGGTCGATTGGCCGGCCCTCCCGCCGCCAGGTGGCCAGCAGCTCGTCGACCACGGGGTAGAGCTTCTCCTCGGGCGGCTCCCACGGCTTGAGCAGGTAGTGGTCGACGTCGACCACGTTGATCGCCGCGATGGCGGCGTTGGTGTCGGCGTACGCGGTCAGCAGCGCCCGCCGGGCCTGGGGCACCAGGTCCATCGCCGCTTCCAGGAAGTCCACCCCGTTCATCCGCGGCATCCGGTAGTCGGCCAGGATCGCCGCGACCGGCTCGCCCTTGAGGGTGACCTCCTTGATCGCCTCCAACGCCTCCTCGCCGGAGTCGGCCCGCATGATCCGGTACTCGGCGCCGTAGCGGCGGCGGAGATCGCGGGCGACCGCCCGGGACACACTCGGGTCGTCGTCCACGGTGAGCAGGATGGGCCGCCGGTTCCGGTTGTCCCGGTCGGCGTTGTTTCGGTCGGAGCCGGTCGAGGACCGCGCTTCGACAGGCTCAGGGCGCATGGGGACCGTCACGCGCCCACCTGGTCGACGTAGCACCAGCGCCAGTGCTCCCCCGGCTCGGCGGAGGTGACGACGGTATGGCCGGTCGCCCGGGCGTGCGCGGTCGCGTGCTTGGCCGGCGAGGAGTCGCAGCACGACACGTGCTCACAGGTCAGGCAGCGGCGGAGGTGGACCCAGTAGCCGCCGGCCGGGACGCAGTCGGCGCAGACCGGTTCGAAGTCGTCGGGGACTGCGGTGAGCGGGGTCTCGGTCAGATGAGCGCAGGAGGGCACAGAAGTTAGTCTTCCGCGCCCGTCAAGGCGTTCGCCAGCCCGCACTGCTACAGTTGCTACATCAGGAGCCGAGATGACCGAGCGACTAGCGCACCGCGATCTCCGCAACCGCAGCTCTGAAGTGCTGCGCGAGGTCGCGGCCGGCGCAACCTACGAGATCACCAACCGTGGTGAGGTCGTCGCAGTCCTGTCCCCGCCCAAGGGCCGCCGGGAGTTGAGGATTCGCTCCGCACGCGTACGCGGGGGCTTCGCCGATCTTCCACTGGTGTCGCGAACCGAGCGGACGCAGGACGTCCTCGACGAACTCCGTGACGAGCGGTGACCGTCTATATCGACACGTCGGCGGCCGCCAAGCGCCTCGTCCGCGAGACTGAGTCACAGGCGCTCGCTGACTACCTCGATCACCTCGACCCGGCTGAACAGCCAACGTCCAGCATGCTGCTCGAGACCGAGTTGCGCCGCTTCGCAACGCGGCTGGACCTGTCGCAGACGGCGGTCAGCGACCTGCTCGACCGGATCGACCTGGTGGAGCCGGACCGGTCGTTGTTCACTGAGGCCGGCCTGCTCCCGGGCCCCACGCTGCGCAGCCTTGACGCACTGCACCTGGCCACCGCCCTGCGGATCGACGCGTCGGTCGTCGTGGCCTACGACAACAAGTTCCAGCAGGCGGCCCGGGCCGTTGGACTGGCGACACTCGCCCCAGCACCGTGACACCACCGACTTGTCAGCGGGCCAAGCGGGAGACCTTGCGCCGGCGCAGGCCGGCGGCGTGCAACCGGGCGACGATCTCCCGGCTGGTCACCGGGCGGGCCCCGGCGGCGACGGCGCCGGCGTAGCGCTCCGCGACCACGTCGTAGTGGTCCCGCTCGAACGCGCGGCGCGGTATGCCGAGCCCGGCGGCGAAGGCGTGCAGCTCCTCGTAGGAGGTGTCGCTGACCAGGTGCGACCAGAACCGGCCGTGGCCGGGCCAGGTCGGCGGGTCGATGTACACCGTCACGCCGTCACGCCGGCTCCGGCGCGTGCCGCATCGCGTCGTCGACCAGCCGGCGCCAGGTCCGGACCAGATCGGGTTCCAGGTACGCCTTGGTCGAGCCGAGCGGCCGCACCGCGGCACCCACCTGGAACGCGCGTACGCCGGCGCGGGCCAGCCAGGGGACGTGCTCGGGCAGCAGGCCGCCGCCGGCGAGGATCACCGACCGGGCGAAGGGGTCCGACTGCGCCCGGGCGACGAGGTCGTCCAGGCCCTCGGTGACCCCGCGCGGCGAGCCGGCGGTGAGCACCGCGTCCAGACCGGGCAGCCGGCGCAGCTCCCGCCAGGCGCGGTCCACCGAGATACAGGAGTCGATGGCCCGGGAGAAGGTCCAGCCGACGTTCCCACCGCCGACCAGCGCTGTGACCACGGCGACGTCGACCTCGGTGTGCGCGTTCAAGAAGCCGAGCACGAGGCCGTCCGCGCCGACCTGCCGGTAGGAGTCGGCGAGGCCCTGCAGCCGGACCAGCTCACCGCCGTCGGTGCCGAAACCCTCCCGCAGCCGCAGCATCACCCGCAGCGGGCGGCTGGTGGCCCGGCGAACCTGGCCGACCAGAGCCGGCTCCGGCGAGCGCGGGTCCTCCTCGGACCCGGCCAGCAGGGTGAGCCGGTCGGCGCCGCCCGCCTCGGCACGTTCGGCGTCGGCCGCGTGCCGGACGACTACCTCCAGCAGCCCGCTCACGTGTCCTCCTCGCGGGGCTCGTCGCCCACGTTCGGCGTCGGTGCTGTGTTGAACGGTGAGCTCGCGAGCTCGCTCACGGGTCGAGGGCCTCGGGCGGCGCGCTCCGGCGGTGTTGTTGCGCGCGCCGGCGGGGGTCCAAGGGGGTCGACCCCCTTGCTGGGATGGTCGCCAGGGACGGGTGCTCGGTGGCCCGGCGGTCACGGGCGACCGCTTCGGCGTCGTGCAGCACCCGGCGAAGATTGCCCGAGGCGAGGCGGCGGAGGTCGTCCTCCGACCAGTGCCGGGCCCGCAGCGCATCGAGCAGCCGCGGGTAGCCGGATACGTCCTCCAGTCCCACCGGCAGGAAGCCGACGCCGTCGTAGTCCCCACCCAGACCCAGGTGCTCGATCCCCGCGACCTCCCGGGCGTGCTCGAGGTGAGCGACCACGTCGTCCACGGTCGCCGGCGGCGGTGGGGTCGGGTACGCCTCCTCGAACGCGTCCAGGGCGGTCAGGTCGCGCCGGTCGATGCCGGCCTGCTCGGCCGCCGCCAGCACCTCGAGGCCCCAGGCGTAGGTCGCGGGGCTGACGAAGTGCGGCACGAAGGTGATCATGCAGACCCCACCGTTGCCCGGCAGCCGGCTGAGCACGTCGTCGGGCACGTTGCGCGGGTGCTCACAGACGGCTCGGGCCGAGGAGTGGCTGAAGATCACCGGCGCAGCGGTGGTGTCGAGGGCGTCGTGCATGGTGGTCGCCGCGACGTGGGACAGGTCGACCAGCATGCCGAGCCGGTTCATCTCCGCCACGACGGCCCGGCCGAAGGTGGTCAGCCCGCCGTGCCGCGGCTCGTCGGTGGCCGAGTCGGCCCAGTCGGTGTTCTGGTTGTGGGTCAGGGTCAGGTAGCGCACGCCGAGCCGGTAGAAGGCCCGGAGGACGCCGAGGGAGTTGTCGATGCTGTGCCCGCCCTCGGCTCCGAGCAGACTGCCGATCGGCCCGTTCCCGGAGAGCACGGCGTCCAGGCCGTCGGCCGAGGTCACCAGCACCAGGTCGTCGGCGTAGCGCTCGACCATGGCGTACACGGCGTCGATCTGCTCGCAGGTGGCGGTCACCGCGGCTGGCCCGACGAAGGAGCACGGCACGAACACCGACCAGAACTGGGCCCCGACCCCGCCGGCGCGCAGCCGCGGCAGGTCGGTGTGCAGCGAAGGCTGCGGGATCGCGATATCGGTCGCGCTGAAGTCGTAGCCCACCTTGCGCATGGCGTACGGCAGGTCGTTGTGCCCATCGACGACACTCAGCTCCGGACCGGCCACATCAGCCACCCTAGCGACGCTCCCACGGACCTGGAGCCCGCTCGTAGCATGGCCGCATGGCGGCGGCGTGGTTGCGGCCGGCCGGGTGGGCCTGCGCCGCGGTACTGCTGCTGGCCGGCTGCACCTACGACACCACCGAGCCCGGGCTCTTCCCCAGCCCACGGCCCACCGCCGCTACCGACGTGCCCCGCCAACGGTTCAAGCCGAAGCCGACCAATCCCGAGCTTCCGGTGCTGGGCGAGCGGCTCTGGGTCAGTGGGGACAGCAAGCTGCCCATCACCTTCCGCTACGCCGTGCACGCCGTCCGCCGGATGGAGGGGGCGACCGTGCTGGACTGGTCGGTCACGCCGGTCGGCGCGCCCGGCTTCGGCTTCGGCGACAGCCTGCCGGCGACCGATCTGGGACTGGAGGTCGGTGTCCGGCTGGCGGTGACGCTGGTCGACCCGCAGGGCCGGACGGTGTACCAGCCACTGATGCACAGGTCGCGGGAGGAGTTCAACCACTGCCTGTGCGTGCCTCTGGTGCGGCTGAAGCTCGACCTGCGGGTGGGTGAGACCCGACTGATGCAGATCACGTACCCGGCGCTGCCGAAGTCGCTGAGGTTCGTCGACGTCAGCCTGAACACGGTGACCCCGATCCGGCACGTTCCGGTGAGCCCTCCCGGGACCGTCCCGGTCGCCCTGCGACCCACCGACCTCGCGCGACCCGGTGAGCTGCCCAAGCGCGACCGGCAGCGGATCGACTTCCCGAACCCGAGGGAGTCCGATCAGCTCCAACGGATCGAGGTGACCCGGGTGCTGGCCGGGCCGGGCGGGTCGACCCTGGAGTGGACCCTCACGTCGTTGGACGAACAGGCGAACCGGGTGCTCGACTACGGGCCGCCGGTGGAGAGCACGCCGCCGGAGGGGGTGGAGGTGGTGGGCTCGAGCCAGGCGAGCGGTCCGGTGCTGCGGATCGGGGCGACCTCGCTGCGCAACCTGTGGTCCCGCACCACCGTCTTCAACCGCACCGCGTACGAGTGCCAGTGCACCGAGATCGGCCTGTGGGCTACGGGCCTGCGGAACCCCGGCGTCTCGGCGAACCTGGTGACCAACTATCCGAGCCTGCCGGCGGGTACCCGGACCGTGGACGTGGAGTTCCCGGGCTTCGGGTCGCTGCGCGGACTAGCGGTGACGGCGGTCGAGGATGCCGCCCGCAACGTCCGGGCCCCCGAGCCGGCCAGGACCGGCCGATGGGCGTACGAGGTCAAGGACCCGCCGTACGGATGGCCGACCGCGGAGTGGCCGACCGATCTGCCCGACCCGGCCCAGCTGGCCGAGTACGAGCAGTACGTCGAACCGCTGGTGGCCGTTCCCACCCGCTGAACCAGCGCCACCGATCGGAGAGACGCCAAGGGCGGCCCGACGGTGTCGGGCCGCCCTCGGCGGTACTGCGAAGTGGGTCTGGACTCAGAAGTCCATGCCGCCCATGCCACCGTCGGCACCCGGGGCCGCGGGCGCGGCCTTCTCCGGCTTGTCGGCGATGACGGCCTCGGTGGTGAGGAACAGCGCGGCGATCGACGCGGCGTTCTGCAGCGCCGAGCGGGTCACCTTGGCCGGGTCGATGATGCCGGCGGCCACCAGGTCGCCGTACTCACCGGTCGCCGCGTTCAGGCCCTCGCTGGCGCCGAGCCCGCGCACCTTCTCCGCGACCACACCGCCCTCCAGGCCGGAGTTGATCGCGATCTGCTTCAGCGGAGCCTCGGCCGCGGTCAGCACGATCTGCGCGCCGATCCGCTCGTCGCCGGACAGGTCGTCCAGCTTGACCGCCCGGGCCGCCTGCAGCAGCGCGACGCCGCCACCGGCGACGATGCCCTCCTCGACCGCCGCCTTGGCGTTACGGACGGCGTCCTCGATCCGGTGCTTGCGCTCCTTGAGCTCCACCTCGGTGGCCGCTCCGACCTTGATCACCGCAACGCCGCCGGCCAGCTTGGCCAGCCGCTCCTGCAGCTTCTCGCGGTCGTAGTCGGAGTCGGAGTTCTCGATCTCGGTCCGGATCTGGTTCACCCGGCCGGCGATCTGGTCCGAGCTGCCGGCGCCCTCGATGATCGTGGTCTCGTCCTTGGTGACCACCACCGAGCGGGCCTGGCCGAGCAGCTCCAGCCCGACGCCGTCGAGCTTCAGGCCGACCTCCTCGGAGATGACCTGGCCGCCGGTCAGGATGGCGATGTCGGTCAGCATGGCCTTGCGCCGGTCACCGAAGCCCGGAGCCTTGACGGCGACGGACTTGAAGGTGCCGCGGATCTTGTTCACGATCAGCGCGGCCAGGGCCTCGCCGTCGACGTCCTCGGCGATCACCACGAGCGGCTTGCCCGCCTGGATGACCTTCTCCAGCACCGGCAGCAGGTCCTTGAGGTTGGAGACCTTGGAGTTGACGATCAGGATGTACGGATCGTCGAGCACGGTCTCCATGCGCTCGGTGTCGGTGACGAAGTAGGGCGAGATGTAGCCCTTGTCGAACCGCATGCCCTCGGTGAGCTCGAGCTCCAGGCCGAAGGTGTTGGACTCGTCGACGGTGATGACGCCTTCCTTGCCGACCTTGTCCATCGCCTCGGCGATGATCTCGCCGACCTGGGGATCCGCGGCGGAGATCGACGCGGTCGCGGCGATCTGCTCCTTGGTCTCCACGTCCTTGGCGTTGCTGGCCAGCTCCTCGACGATCGCCGCCACGGCCTTCTCGATGCCCTTCTTCAGGCTCATCGGGTTGGCGCCGGCGGTCACGTTGCGCAGCCCCTCGCGAACCATCGCCTGGGCCAGCACGGTCGCCGTGGTGGTGCCGTCACCGGCCACGTCGTCGGTCTTCTTGGCAACTTCCTTGACGAGCTCGGCGCCGATCTTCTCGTAGGGGTCCTCGAGGTCGATCTCCTTGGCGATGCTCACACCATCGTTGGTGATGGTCGGAGCACCCCACTTCTTCTCCAGCACGACGTTGCGGCCCTTGGGTCCAAGGGTCACCTTGACGGCATCGGCGAGGATGTTCATCCCCCGCTCGAGGCCG
>DASQVF010000304.1:0-3368 GCA_035640915.1 Propionibacteriaceae bacterium | reverse complement strand
TGGAGCAGCGGGCGGTTGTAGATCGAGATCAGCAGCAGCACCGACAGGGTGGCACCGGCCGTGGCGAAGGCGATGGTGTAGACCGTCGAGGCGATGTGGTCGCGGCCGATCCGCATCGCCTTGGCGAACAGGTGGCGCTGCCCCTGGCCCTCGTCGGCCAGCTCCCAGACCGCCGAGGCCTGGGTGATGGTGACGTCGTTGAGCACGCCCAGACCGGCCACGATGATGCCGCAGAGGACCACCGAGGTGAGCCGGAGGTCCGGTGCGGCGGCGCTGAGGACGAAGTCCTCCTCCGACGCCACCCCGGTGAGGTGCGCCCAGCGCGAGGCCGCGAGCCCCATCAGGGCGATCAGGATCAGCCCGAACAGCGTTCCCACCAGGGCCGTGCTGGTGCGGGCGCTGAAGCCGTGGGCGGCGTACAGCACCACGAACATGATGGCCGAGGACCCGATCAGCCCGACCATGAGCGGGTTGGACCCGGCCACCAGCGCCGGGAACATGAACTCGACCAGGATGAACCCCGCGAACGCCAGCCCGATCAGCGACGCGAAGCCCCGCCAGCGGGCCACCGCCACGACCGCGACGACGAAGATGGCCGTGAGCACGAGCAACGGCGTACGCCGCTCGAAGTCGGCGAACTGGTACTGGGCCGGTTGGTCCTCCATCGGCGGCACCCGGGTCAGCTTGATCTCCTGGCCCACCTCCACGCCGGAGGAGTAGACGGCCTCGGTCAGCGGTACGGATACCGCCAGGCCGCGGTCGTCCCCCTCCAGCAGCTCGGCCACGACCTCGGCGCAGTTCAGCTCGCTCACGTCGGGGGTGGAGCCGGGCAGCCCGTCGCAGGTGATCGGCTTGACCTCGGTGATCCGGGCCGACGGGTAGGTGACGCCGGGCACGTTGTAGCCGCCGGCCAGGTTGGGGTTGACCCGGTCGGAGATGTCTCCCGGCCAGAACACGATCAGGCCGACCAATGTCCAGATGGCCAGCGGAATCAGTACGACGACCAGGATCCGCAGCGCCCGCCGGTGCCGGCGCAGCTCGTCGGGGTCGAGCATGGGCGGCGCCCCCACCGGGCCGGCCGAACCAGAACCGAAATGTGTGTGGGTCACCTTCTCCGCCTAGTGTTAGTCCTTGTGAGTCAGCTTCTGGGAGCGGGGCCTCGTCGTGCCCGCTCGTGATCCCAGAGGCTCCCGCTCGGCTGCGGAGCGGGACAGGCTCAGCGGCTCACAATCTAACCCACCTCGGGAGGAGGGCCACTCCGACGAACTGGTGGCCGTACGCCGATCCTCGCGCCACTCCGGCGCCGGGGCCCTGGGCACGATCGCCGCGATCCTCGCCTTCGGGATGCTCGGGCTGGCCCTGCGGGTGGTGCCTTCGCTGATCACCGGCGACATGCTCGCCCTGGCCGCCGCGCCCCGGGACGACGTCGGCACCGCCGCGTCGGCGAGCCCGACCCCGACCGATGCGACGACCCCTCGCCCGCGCTCGGCAGCCACCGCGGCTCCTCGATCCAAGCCGAAGCCGAAGAAGCCCGTGGTCCCGGCGACCGGGCCGGGAAGCTACCGGTTCGCCCAGGTGGACCTCCGGCCTCCGTCCGGCGGCGGCCGGCTGATCCGCTACGACGTTCGGGTGGAGGAGAACCTGGACGTCGACCCGGACCAGGCGGCGCGGATCGTCGCCGGCGTGCTGAACAATGAGCGCAGCTGGCGCGGCAGCGGGCGGGCCCGCTTCCAGCTGGTCAGCGGGGACAGCCAGCGCGCCGAGCTGCACGCCTACATCGTCACGCCGGGCACCACCGACCGGCTGTGCGCGCCGCTGCTGACCCGGGGAGAGGTGTCCTGCCAGAACGGCAACCGGGTGGTGCTCAACGCCAAGCGCTGGCAGCTCGGCGCGGCGTCCTACGGCTCGGACCTGACCAACTACCGGCGTTACCTGGTCAACCACGAGTTCGGGCACTACATCGGCTACGGGCACGTCGACTGCCCGGGTCGAGGCAGGCCGGCGCCGGTGATGATGCAGCAGACCAAGGGCCTGGACGGGTGTAGGAAGAACCCGTGGGTGGAGTCCGACTAGAGCCGTCCGGGGGGTCCGAGGGAGGTCGTCCCCCCTCAGTGACACTGAGGCGTCTGCCGCACGGCGAAGCTGAACTCATGCTCGACGCGCGGCCGACGCCCGCCATGCGGGCGTCCTGGCACCCGGAGTATCCGCTCGACGACACGTTGGCCGGTCTGACCTGGCTGTTCGCTGCCTGGCAGGAGATGGGCGGCCTCGACCCGACATCACCCTGGTGGACCTACCAGCTGGTGGTCGACCGGCAGGTGGTCGGCGACATCGGCTTCCACGGCCCGCCGGACGACCGGCGGCAGCTGACCATCGGGTACCAGGTCGTGCCCGCCGCCCGAGGCCGGGGAATCGCCACAGCGGCGTGCGGGCAGCTGGTTGTGCTGGCCTGGTCGGCCGGCGCGAACCGGCTGACCGCCTGCACCGACCTGGACAACCCGGCCTCCCAGCAGGTGCTGCAGCGCAACGGCTTCGTCAGCGGGGACGGTCGTTCGTTCTCGCTCGACCGGCCATGACCGAGCTCACCCGGCAGCTCCGCCTCGACCGGCCGGTGCTGTTCCGGCCGACGTTCGCCCTGCTCCGCCGTGGGGCCGGCGACCCCACCCATCGGCGGGTGGGCGAGGCCTACCTGCGGGCGACCCGGGCGCCGACCGGCCCGGTCCTGCTGAAGATCCTCCCGCAGGGCAATGAGGTGGCGGCTCGAGCCTGGGGGCCGGGGGCGGAGTGGGCGCTGGACCAGCTCCCTCGGCTGCTGGGGGAGGCGGATCGTCCCGAAGGCTTCGCGCCCCGCCCGGAGCACGGGCCGCTGGCGCTGGCCCACCGCCGCTGGGGGCACTACCGGGTCGGCCGGACCGAGGCCGTGTTCGAGGCGCTGGCCGCGGCCTGCATCGAGCAGGTGGTCACCGGCCAGGAGGCGTTCCGGGCCTGGCGGCTGCTGGTCCGCGAGTTCGGCGAACCCGCGCCCGGACCGGCCACTGCCCCGGACTCCGCGGCGTACGGGATGTACGTGCCGCCGCCGCCCGAGGTCTGGGCGCGGGTGCCGAGCTGGCGGTTCCTGGCCGCCGGCGTGGAGCAGCGGCGCAGCCGGACCCTGGTCCGGACCGCGGTGCGGGCGCCCGCGCTGGAGCGGACCCTGACCGCGACGTCCGCGGCCGCGGACGGGGCACTGCGCAGCTTTCCCGGCGTCGGGCCGTGGACGTCGGCCGAGGTCCGGCAGCGAGCCCACGGAGACCCGGACGCGTGGAGCATCGGCGACTTCCACGTGGGCCGGGACATCACGTACGCCCTGACCGGCGAGGCGCTGGACG
>DASQVF010000303.1:0-6898 GCA_035640915.1 Propionibacteriaceae bacterium | reverse complement strand
GTGCCGGACGCGGGCCTGCTGCAACGCCTGCTCGGCCTCCGCGACCTGTCGACGCAGCCCGTCCAGCGGACCGATGAAGGTGCGTTCCAGCTCAGCCAGTCGGGGCGCCAGCAGGGCCTGGAAACCCTTCAGGTCGGTCCCGACCCCCATCACCGCCATGGCGGCGTCGTCCCCGGTGATGGCACTGATGGCCGTCTGCAGCGCCGAGGACCAGGCCTGGGCGCTGCGGGCCCCGGCCAGGCCGCGCAGCAGCAGGTGCTCGAAGTGCATCGGCGTCGGCAGGTAGCCGAAGCAGCCGTCCGTCGCACAGACCAGGAGGAACGGTGCCTGCAGGTCGACCCGCCGGTAGCTGACGTGGAAGTCGGTGTCGGCGGACATGGCGTTGCTGACCACCGAGTCGCGCCGCAGGTTGGTCAAGGCGTCGCCGGGGTCACGCAGGTCGTCGGTGCTGAGCTGCGCGACGCCGGCGGCGGTGAGCACGTACGCGCGCGAGTCCCCGGCCCAGAAGGTGTGTCCGGCCCACGTGGAACCACCGCGGGCGGTCCGTTGCAGGGCGGTCACGGCCATGGTGGTCGGCAGCGCCCGCAGCAGCTTGGACCGCAACCGGCTCGCCGGGGCCTTGAGCTCGGCGAGCCGCTCCTCCAACGCCTGCCGGACCGACCGCTGGAGGTCCTCCGCGGCCGCCTCGCCGTTGAGATGCCAGTCGGGCTCGAGCAGGTCGAGCATCCGGCGTTCGACGACATCGCGGGCGACGCGGGAGGCGAGGTAGGCGCCGGTACGCGTGCCGCTCGGGGTCTCGTAGACCGTGCCGCCGGCTCCGCCCATCCCGTCGAAGACCGCGACCAGGCCGAGGTCCGGTCCGTCCCGGACGATCGGGTCGGAGTCTTCACCCTGGTCGGGGATCTTCGCCAGGTTGAAGGCGAACGAGAGGCTCGGTCCCGAGGTCGAGCGAAGACCGCCGGGAGCCGCCGATTCCCGGGGCTCGCTCACACCGAGTTGCCGATGGAGTCGATGATCGTGCCGTAGTCCACCTCGGACAGGCCGCCACCCGCCTGCGACGGGTGATGCACGACGTTCTCCCACACCGCGGAGATATCGCTCCAGCCCGGGCCGTCCGGTGCGAAGAGGATCAGCCGCTTCGAGCTGGAGCCCATCACGCCCTGCTCGTCCTCCCACGCGTCGGTCAGGGCGCTGAAGTCGGCCGGGACGCGCGAGGCGAGGTCCGCGGGCACCACGGACGGGTCGAGCGGGTGGGCCGGCTGGTCGGTCCAGACCACGATGACCTGCCGGCGGCGGTCGCCGGTGGTGGTCCAGGGCGAGTTGATCGCCAGCGCCGTGGCCTCCAGCCCCGACTCCGGAGCATCGCCACCGCCCTGGGCGATCAGGCCGTTCACGAACTCCGAGAACCCGTTGCGCTCGGTCGGCAGGGCGTAGAACGGCGACTCCTCGAGCGCGGCCTCCCCGTCGGCGGCGAGATCACGGAAGGCGACCACGCGTACCCGCAGCTGGGCCACGTTCTTGCCCTTGGCCGTCAGGTTGGTCTGGACGTCGTCGTAGAAGCCGAGCGCATGCGCCTTCACCGCGTCGAGGATCGGGGTCATGCTGCCGGTCACGTCGATGCAGAACACGATGTCCACCGCGTAGCTCAGCCCGCGCGGAGCAGCCAGGCTGGTCTGGGCCGCGGCGGGTGCCGGCTCGGCGGCCGGTTCCGTGCCGGACTCCGGGGCAGCTCCACCCGCGGCGGAATCCTCGGTCGGCAGGACCGGCCATTCGGCACCCTCGGGGGCCGGCGGCGCCGTCGGTGCGGGCGGGACGGCGGACTCGTCCACCGCGCCGCTGGTGGTGGGGTTCTCGGTCATGGTTCTCCTCGGTCGGTGAGAGATCTGAGTGACCTGAATGAATAGGCTCCGCGCGGCGGGGTAGGCCACTGCTGGTAGCGCGCGACGGTCAGTCGTCCGCTATCCCACCTACCCGCCGACGGCGCAGCCAAACCGGCCAGGCCGTCGGCACCCGAGCGCTGCACCCGCCTCAGTTTACAGCGTAAACTCTGGGCTGTCGCCGCGTCCCTTCCAGGAGGTCGAGAGTTGCGAGCGATGGTCTATCGCGGGCCGTACAAGATCCGCGTCGAGGAGAAGGACATCCCGCCGATCGAGCACCCGAACGACGCGATCGTCCGGGTCAGTCTGGCGGCGATCTGCGGATCGGATCTGCACCTCTACCACGGGCTGATGCCGGACACCCGGATCGGGACGACCTTCGGTCACGAGTTCATCGGCGTGGTGCACGAGGTCGGCCCGTCGGTGCAGAACCTTCAGGTCGGCGACCGGGTGATGGTGCCGTTCAACATCTTCTGCGGCTCGTGCTTCTTCTGCGCCCGCGGGCTCTACGCGAACTGTCACAACGTGAACCCGAACGCCACCGCGGTCGGAGGCATCTACGGCTACTCCCACACCACCGGCGGCTACGACGGCGGGCAGTCGGAGTACGTCCGCGTCCCGTTCGCCGACGTCGGACCGAGTCTGATCCCGGAGTGGATGGACGACGAGGACGCGGTGCTGCTGACCGACGCGCTGGCCACCGGCTACTTCGGGGCGCAACTGGCCGACATCGTCGAGGGTGACGTGGTGATCGTCCTCGGCGCCGGCCCGGTGGGCCTGTACGCGGCCAAGTCGGCCTGGCTGATGGGGGCTGGGCGGGTGATCGTCATCGACCACCTGGAGTACCGCCTGGAGAAGGCGCGGACCTTCGCCCACGCCGAGACCTACAACTTCACCGAGTACGACGACATCGTCGTGGAGATGAAGAAGATGACCGGCTACCTGGGCGCCGACCGGGTGATCGACGCGGTCGGCGCGGAAGCGGACGGCAACCTGGTCCAGCACATCACCGGGGCCAAGCTGAAGCTGCAGGGCGGATCGCCGGTCGCGCTCAACTGGGCCATCGATGGGGTGCGCAAGGGCGGGACCGTCTCGGTGATGGGCGCCTACGGGCCGATCTTCAGTGCGGTGAAGTTCGGCGACGCCGTGAACAAGGGCCTGACCCTACGGATGAACCAGGCCCACGTGAAGCGGCAGTGGCCGCGACTGTTCGAGCACATCCGCAACGGCTACCTCAAGCCCAGCGACATCGTGACCCACCGGATCCCGCTCGAGCACATCGCCGAGGGCTACCACATTTTCTCGGCCAAGCTGGACAACTGCATCAAGCCGCTGATCGTCCCGAGCGCGGCCGGATAGGAGACGCCACCATGCCCTACACCGCCGACAAGCCGCCGCTGCCGGAGACGCCCGATCAGCTGCGGGCCCGCATCCCCGGCTGGGGGGTCGACCTCGACCCCAAGGACCGGCCCAGCGTCCCGCGGGAGCGTTTCGACCCCACCGGGGCGCACTGGGACTTCCCGGACCGTCAGCCGGAGCTGGTGCCCCGGGAACGCTCGATCGAGCACAAGTTCCTGACCCCGGTCTTCGGCACGACGTGTCCTCCCAAGGGTCTGTCCGGGGCCATCCGGAGGTTCGCGTACCGGTACAGCGAGGGCCGGGCGGCGCACTGGCTGCTGCTGATCGCGGCCGACCGGGTCGACGCGACGGGGGCCCACCTGAGGTCGTTCGCCAGCGTGCGTCCGGACAACCCGATCAGCGAGACCGGTGTGCTCAGCGAGCTCAAGCACCACCCGATCGCGTCCCGGTTCGGCAAGAAGCGCACCGACCTCGTGCACCAGCCGCTCGACCCGATCATCGTGGCCGGCCCCTGGGTGGCCGCCGGTGGTCTCGCGTACGTCGCCGTTCGGGCGCTGCGGAGGTCGCGCCGCCGCTGATCGCCCGTTCGGAGCTCAGAGGGCCCGGCGCTGGGCGACGATCGGGCAGAGGAACGGGTCCTTCCCGGCCAGCCCGACGGTGTTCAGGTAGCCGATCACGCTGCGGTAGGCCTGCCAGATGGTGGTCTGGGTGTACGGGATGCCCTCGGCGGCGCAGTACGCGGCGACCAGCGGTTGCGCCCGGCGCAGGTGCGGTCGGGCCATCGACGGGAACAGGTGATGCTCGACCTGGTAGTTCAGGCCGCCCATAAAGATCGACATCCAGGTGCCACCGCGGATGTTGCGGCTCACCAGCACCTGGCGGCGGAGGAAGTCGAGCTTGAGCTTCGGCGAGACCAGAGGCATGCCGATGTGGTTGGGCGCGAACGAGAAGCCCATGTAGAAGCCGAACACGGCCAGCTCGACCGCCAGGAACGCCGCGGCCATGCCGGGCGGCAGCACCAGGAACGCCAAGGTGAGCAGGCCGCCGAGGCGTACGGTCAGGAAGCTCATCTCGATCCAGCGACGCTCGACCGGTCCGCGGCCGAACACCCGCTTGACGCCGTCCCAGTGGAGCGACGCACCCTCGAGCAGCAGCAGCGGGAAGAAGTACCAGCCCTGCCGGGCCACCAGCCAGCGCAGCAGGGGGCTGCGGTGGCGGTTGGCCATCGCCGGAGTCATCGCGACCGCGCTCAGTGCGATGTCGGGGTCGGCGCCTTCCACGTTGGGCTTGGCGTGGTGCCGGGTGTGCTTGCTCTTCCACCACCCGTAGCTGATGCCGACCAGCAGGTTGGCCACGACAAGACTGGCCCAGTCGTTCCACCGGCCCGACTTGAAGATCTGCCGGTGGGCGGCGTCGTGGCCGAGGAAGGCGATCTGGGTCATCAGCACGGCCAGCACCGCGGCTGACACCAGCTGCCACCACGAGTCGCCGATCCAGACGAAGGCCACGACCCAGCCGGCCAGCGCCAGCACGGCACCGACCAGCTTGGTCCAGTAGTAGCCGTAGCGGCGCCGCATCAGCCCGAGCTCGTGGATCTTCTTGGTCAGCGCGGTGAAGGAGCTACCGGCGCGGTCGGAGGCAGCGAGGGGCGGCGGCGAGGAGGCAAGAACAGAAGACAAGGAAGTACTACCCGTCGGGAAGTCGGTCATGGTCAATGTCTGGGCGGCAGCGTTATTGCTCGCGAGACGCGGCGTGACCGCGGCGGCTCCCGGCCCCAGGCCGACTGCGTTCGGGCAGTAACTCCAACATACCCAGGTGGAGCAAGGAACATGCGGCGTCGATCTGTGCCACCCGACCGGCTCGGGGTGCCGATTCTTCCTGTGCGGGCTAGAGTTCCTGCGTTGCTCATGACCCTGGCGATAGAGGAGCCGAGCTGAGATGGACTCCAACGAGAACGACCAGGAGACGTCCGCCGAGGCGGAGCAACGGTCGGCCGAGGAGGCCGATCTGCGGGACAGCCTGGCCGACCTGTCGCGGTTGGCCTCCGGCAACCTGGACCTGGAGAGCCTGCTGACCCGCGTCGCCGAGTACGCGGTGCGCGCCATCCCGGGCGCGGACGGTGCCGGTCTGACAGTCGTGGAGCGTGATCGGCCCGACACCATCGTGTCCACGGCCCCGTTCGTCGCCGAGATCGACGACATCCAGTACGCAATGGGCCAGGGTCCCTGTATCAGCGCCGTCGCGGAGGCAAAACCTCTGGTGTCCGGTTCGTTGGGGGGCGATCCCCGGTGGCCCCGCTTCGGCGGCCGCATCGCCCGGCTCGGCGTGCACAGTGTGGTGTCCCTGCCGTTGATCACGCCCGACGGAGTGGTCGGGGCGATGAACGTCTACGCCCGGGACAAGAACGCCTTCGATGAACACGCCGCGGAGCTGGGCATGATATTCGCCGCCCCCGCGGCGATCGCGGTGCAGAACGCTCATGCCTTGGCTCAGACCCGGCGGCTGGCCGAGCAGCTCCAGGTCGCCCTGGAGACCCGCGGGATCGTCGATCGCGCGATCGGGATCATGATGAGCCGGAGTGGCGGCACGGACGCCGAGGCGATGACTCGGCTGCGAGAGCTGAGCCAGGCCGAGCACCGCAAGCTGGCGGTGGTGGCGCGCGGCATCGTCGACGAGGCGGTGCGGAAGGCCAACGCCCGGCACCATCCGTAGCCAGGACCGAAAGCCGTTAGGTCGGTGCCGGCTCGGCGCGTATGGTCGAGAGTGACGCGGCCACCGCACCACCTTTGATCCGTAACGGCCGCCATCGTGAGTCCAGCAATCCTGCTCGGCCCAACCCCACGTCAGACTGACCCAGCGGGCGGATCCGCTTCCTCGGAGCCTCACCCGGTGGATCTTCCCCTGGAGCTCGCTTCCCATCTGCGCGGTCTGGTCGACAGCATTGGCGTCGGCGACGGCATGCTCACCGGGTCCGTGGCTGCTCTGGATGGCGACCTGCGGGCTGCAGTGTCGTCCTACCAGGGACTGCGTCTCACCCTGGTCCTCGACGGCTGGCCGATCACCCTGACCGCCTTCGTCGAGATCGACGGCGTTCCGCCGGCCACGTCCCTGCGACTGGCGCTCTCGGTCCTCGGTCCGGGTTTCGACCCGAGCAGCCGGATCGTGTTCTACGCCGGCCGGTCCGGTGCCCTGACCGATCTCGCCGCCGACCTCGGCTATCTGCACCGCCGCATGCAGCCGGCAGACTCTCCGGGCCGTCGGCCGATCGTTCTCGATGCCGATCTGCCGCCGGAGTCGGTGGTGTCCGGACTCTCCGGTCTGGCCGAGTACGTCGCTGTCCAGCGCGCGACGGGGGTCTTGCTGGGTCGGGGTCATTCCCCGGACCGCGCCCAATCCACCCTGCGCCACGCCGCTGAGGCCGGTGGTGTGACCGTGCCGGAGTACGCCGCGCGGCTGCTGCGGAAGGAGGCCGACCGCCGAGCGAGTGGCTGAGTCCCCGGGAAGGTCGATTCAGACGTCCGTCTGCGGACTGGTGTTGTCGGTGCCGCCGAGCCGGGCGAGGAACTCGTGGCAGCGGTGGGCTCGCTCGGAGTCCTGCCGCATGACCTCCTCGAAGAATGCGGCAATCTCATCCTCGCCGGCGTTGCGGGCGTCGCGCACGT
>DASQVF010000302.1:0-5002 GCA_035640915.1 Propionibacteriaceae bacterium | reverse complement strand
CGGATGCGGTGGCAGACATAGCGGGCTCCCTACGCCGGCATTACCCGGTCAGGTTCAGTCGGTCGGCGGGCCCGCGTCGCACCCCGCCCTCTCAGCCCACCACTGGGTGTGAGCTCCCGATGAGGTCGTCTGCGCCACCGTAGCAGCCGGGCACACCCCGACTGGTGCCGGTGACCGTGGCCGGAGCTCGTCGCCGAGCTCGGCCGGACGAGGTCAGCGCCGGCGGGCGGCGTCCTGGACCTTGCGCAGGCCCTCCTTGATCTTGCGCTGGTTCTCCGGCTTGGAGAGCTCGCGCTGGGCGATCTGGGCCAGCTTGACCGCGACCGCGCTCTTGACCAGTCCCCGGATGAAGCTCATTCATTCCTCCCACGTGCGGATCGGTTACCCGATCATCGAGACTAGCGCGGCGCCCCTACAGGCAGTGCTTCCGCCCTCCGGATGGCGGCAGCGCCGGTGACCGACGGATGATTCGTCGGACCGGTTTGAGAGGCTGGCTCGGTGCCCGAGGGACATACGCTGCACCGGCTGGCCCGCGACATGGCGGAGCTGATCGGTCCCGAGGTGAATGCGACCTCGCCCCAGCGCCGGTTCCCAGCGGAGAAGGTGGACGGGCAGCGGCTGACCGGCGTGGAAGCGTACGGCAAGCACCTGCTGGTCGAGGCCGACAGCGGCGACAGCGTGCACGTCCATCTCGGTATGCGCGGGAAGTGGCTGCGCTTCGCCCCGGTGACCGGGCCGGGACTGCCGCAGGTGCGGCTGCGGCTGGCCGTGCCTGAGGTGGCCTGGGACCTGATCGCGCCCAGCGCCTGCGAGCTGCTCGACGCTACCGGTCGGGCGAAGCTGGTCGGCAGCCTGGGACCGGATCCCCTGCGCTCCGACGGCGACATGGACGAGGCGTACCGACGGGTGACCGCCTCCCCGGGCACCGTCGCGGCGGCGCTGCTCGACCAGGGCCGGATCGCCGGGGTCGGCAATGTGTTCCGGGCCGAGGTGCTGCACGGGATGCGGATGCCGCCGACCCGCCCGGCCCGCACGGTGACGGAGGAGGAGTTCGCGGAGCTGTGGGCGCGACTGCAGGCGATGATGACCCAGGCCGTGGACGACGGCCGGATCATCACCGTCGAGGCCGAGGACCGGCTGGCGGTGCCGGAGGCGGAGTCGCGGCGGGTCTACAAGCGCGAGCGCTGCTACGACTGCGGCACGCCGATCGTGACCGGCACGATCGACGGCCGCACGACGTACGCGTGCCCGCAGTGCCAGCCGGAGTGGACGGACTGAGCCGGCGATGCAGACCTTCACTCCGTACGCCGACTTCGACCAGGCGCTGCGCACCCTGGACCTCAAACGGCTGGGCAAGCAGCGGGTCGAGGTGATCCAGATCGTGCGGGCCCTCACCGTCCCCGGGTACGCGTGGTCCTCCCATCCGGCGGTGCTGATGTGGAAGGGCTACGAGGAGGCGCTCGGCCGCTACGGGCTGACCGCGTGCGAGATCTGGACCGAGCGCGGGTTCGGTGACTCGTGTGCCGCGACGATCACCGCCGACCTCCGGGCCGCCGGGATCGCCGAGATCCGGACGTATCCCGAGCTGGTCGCGGCTGAGGCGCTGCCGCCGTGGCTCTTCGACGAGGCGGTGCAGCGGAGCCACCGCTCCTCGCTGCTGCGCAAGGACCCCGAGCACTACGGCCCGCTCTTTCCGTCCGACACGCCTCGGGACCTGGACTACGTCTGGCCGGTGCGCTCTCCGGCGGTGATCGAGCGCGAGCTGCGCAAGGAGGAGAACGCCCAGCGACGGGCCCAGCGCACCGCCGAGAAGCTGGTCCGCGAGCTGGAGCGGGCCCGGAAGAAGCGCAGCGAGGCGGCCAGGCGCGGCTGGAAGACGCGGACGGCCAAGGCCAGACGGGAGGCCGAGCGGCTGCGCGAGGAGGCCGACTAACGGCGAGCGTCGGGTAGGGAGGGCGCGCGGCTCTGTCTGGACCACGATGAGTTCCGGCCCGCCCGCCGGTCGGATAGAGGAAAGGACCGAAAGGACCGAAAAGGACGAGGGAGGGCGAGATGGGCAAGGTCACGACGCAGCTGGCGATGTCACTCGACGGCTTCATCGCGGGCCCGAACGACAGGCCCGACGAGCTGTTCGGCTTCTACTTCGGGGGAGACGTGCCGGTGAAGCTGAGCGAGGGGTTCCCGGAGCTCCACGTCAGCCAGACCACCGCGGACCTGCTGTGGAGCGCGACCGAACGGACCGGAGCGACGGTGGTGGGCCGCCGTCTCTACGACATCACCAACGGGTGGAACGGCCATCCCGGCGGTGAGGTGCCGATGGTGGTGCTGACCCACAACCCGCCGGCCGACTGGCCGCGCGACGGCGTACCCATTCACTTCGTCGCCGGCGCGGAGGCCGCCGTGGCCAAGGCGCAGGAGCTGGCGGGCGGCAAGGACGTCTCGGTCGCCGGCGGCATGGCCACTCGGGTGGTGATGGACGCCGGACTACTGGACGAGATCGTGGTCAGCCTGGTCCCGGTGATCCTGGGCGAGGGAGTTCCGTGGTTCGCCGGATCCCACGGGCCGGTGCGGCTGTCGGACCCGGAGGTGGTCACCGACGCCGGGGTCACCCACCTGCGCTACGCCGTGCTGAAGTAGGCCGAGTCAGTCCGGTCAGCGATCCAGGTAGCCGCGAAGGTGGTCGACCACCTCCCGGGCGTCGTCCTCGATGCCGTGGATGAAGGTGGACTTGCGCCGGCGCAGCACCGGCAGGCCCAGCGCGTACATCCCCGGACTGTCCACCGTGCCCCCGTCGTGCCTCAGGTTGCCCTTCGGATCGACCACGGGCACGTGCAGCCACCGGTAGTCGGGGCGGAAGCCCGTGGCCCACACGATCGTGCTGATTTCGCCGCTGCCCAGGTCGAGCTGCCACCGGGGTGACGCCGGCACCCGGGTCGGGGCGAACCGCTCCGGCGGCCCAACGTCCGCTGCGCCGTCGTGGCTGCGGGCCCAGTCGTCGAAGGAGTCCAGCAGCCGCTCCAGCTTGAGGTCGGCGAGCGAGAACAGGTTGCGGAGCCCACCGGAGAACAGCGCGCGGCCGTCGCGCACGGCGGCCCAGCGGCCGACCAGCTCCACGCCCAGGTCGGCGAGCGCGTTCAGGTCGACCGTGGAACGGTCGGGGCTGCCCACCAGCTGCGGTGAAGGGAGCCGCCGCGCCCGGGTCAGATCGTCGACCGCGTCGTAGCGCTCGTCCCATACTCCGGTCCGCTCCATCCACCACAGCACGTCCCGGCCGCGATAGGTACGCGGCATCCGCACGTGCTCGCCGACCGAGAGCGTCACCGGCCGGCCGGACCGCGCCAGCTCGGCGGCCAGTTGGACGCCGGTCGCCGAGGCGCCGACCACGAGGACCCGGCCGTCGGGCAGCTGGTCCGGGTTGCGGTAGTCGAGGGGGGTGAGCTGGACCACCGCGGCCGGCACCGCCTCGCTGAGCGGCGGCACGCTCGGCCGGTTGAAGGCGCCACTGGCCAGCATCACGGTCCGGCCGTGGATCTCGCCGGCGCTGGTCCGCACGGAGTACCCGTCGTCGACCCGGCGCACGGACGTGACCTCGGTGGCGGTGCGGACCGGAGCGCCGGAGACGGTGGCGAAGCGCTCGATGAACCCGACCACCTCGGCCATGGTCATGTAGCCGTCCGGGTCCGGGCCCTGGTAGCGATGGTCAGGCAGCCGGCTCAGCCAGTTCGGCGTGAGCAGCCGCAGCGAGTCCCACCGTTCCCGTCGCCAGGAGTTCGCGACCTCGCCGCGCTCGAGGACGACGTGGTCGATCGACCGCGCGCTCAGCGAATGACTGGCGGCGAGCCCGGCGTGCCCCGCGCCGATGACGACCGTGGTGACGCGCTCCATCGGAGAGCTCAATGCGCTGTGCCCTGAGCCTGTCGAAGGGCTTCGACAGGCTCAGCCCGCATCGGTGTTGATCGTCCGGCTCAGGGAGCGACGTCGACGGTGACGTTCGTCGGGTTGGTCAGAGCATCGAAGACGGCCGAACGCTTCTGGGACTGGGCCACCAGGGCCTCGATCTCCTGCTTCGACGCGTCCGCGTCGATCTTGAAGGTCACCTTGACGTCGTTGAACCCGTTCCGCACGTCCGGATCGGCACCGAGGATGCCTCGGATGTCGTGATCGCCCTCGACGGTCGCCTCGACCGAGCGGAGCTGGATGCCGCGGTTCTGGGCGACGGACGCGACGCCGGCGGTCAGGCAGCCGGCCAGGCCGACGAGGAGGTACTCGATGGGTGTGATGCAGTTGTCCGTGGCTGCGAACACCTCCGGATGGTCGGCCTCGAAGGTCGTCTTCTGCTTGTGCTGCTGCTCCTGGCCCAGACCGAAGTAGTTCTGGATGGTCGTCGCGCTGTGCACCCCGTGCTTCCACGTGGACGTTGCTCGCCAGGTGAACTGGGCTGCCTCGGGCGCGCTCTTGAGCACGTCCCGCGCCTCCAGCAGGGCCTGAACGTTGACCCCGTTCTCCGCAGTCTTGTCGTTGTCCGTCACTGTCATGTCGATAGCCCCTTCGCCTCGAACGGATTCCCCCGTGGAATCCCCTGAAAGAGTCAGAATCACCTGACAAGATACGGCGATCTCTGGACTACGCTCGCCGCCATGGCGTCGCTGAGACTCGCCGCGGGGTCGGTGGGCAGCGTCGAGACCCAGTACCTGGATCTGCCGGAGCCGGTGCGGCTGGACTGCGGCCGGGAGCTGCACCCCGTCCGGGTCGCGTACGAGACCTACGGCACCCTCTCCCCCGCCCGCGACAACGTCATCCTCGTCTGCCATGCCCTCAGCGGCGACGCGCATGCCGCCGGCGTGGCGCGTACGCCGCCCGCCGAGAGCACCCGGGACGGGTTCGCAGCCGAGGACCGGGACGGCGTACGCGGCCTCGGCCTCGGCTGGTGGGACGGGATGATCGGACCCGGCAAGGCCTTCGACACGGACCGGTTCTTCGTCGTCTCCACCAACCTGCTCGG
>DASQVF010000301.1:0-4770 GCA_035640915.1 Propionibacteriaceae bacterium | reverse complement strand
CCAGCGGACCCAGTGGCGTGGCGAAGGCCGGGACCAGGCCGTCGGCCAGCTGGTCGGCGGTGAACGAGCCGGCGGGCAGCCGGGCCAGCACGGTCTGCGCGGCGTGCCGCAGCTCGGCGGCCAGGTCGGGTGCCTGCGGATCGACCGCCTCGAGGACGGCGTGCACCGCCACCCCGAACTCGGCCCCGCTGGGCAGGTCGGCCATCGGCGAGGCGAGTGCCAGATCGCCGCCGCTGGCCGGGGCCGCGACGACGAGGCCGTCGGGCTCCGCGGGCGCCGCGCTCTCGTCGTCCTCCTTGGCCGGCTCCGGCTCGCTGGCCACACCGGCCACGGGCTCGGCTCCGTGCACGGCGGCGGTCAATCCGGAGTAGGAGGTCCGCCGCCACTCGGTGTCCAGCACCCGGTCGAAGCGCCGAACGGCCAACGGGCCGGCGTCGGGCATCGACGAGTGCCAGTCGGCCGAGGCCCGCTCGGTCAGGGTCTCCAGCGTCACCTGCGGGCCGAGGTCACGCCCGCCGAGCGGGTCGCCCTCGACGTCGTACGCCGGCGCCGGCACGCTGACCTCGCCGTCGGTGGGCCGGTACAGCAGCCGCTGCAACGCCGAGGCCGGCGTGTTGTACGACGGGGCCCACCAGGTGATGAGCTGGCACTGGGCCCGGGTGGCCGCGACGTAGAACAGCCGCAGGTCCTCACCGGCGTCCTCGGCCTGGCTCCGGCGCCACCGGTCGCTGCGAGCCGGGCCCCAGCGGCCGCCCACGTCGAGGGCGCACTCGCCCCGGCTGGCCGGGTCCGACCCAGCCGAGCGGTCGTGCAGCCGCAGGATCGCGCCCTCGTCGGTCGAGGTCACGTGCCGGTCCCAGGCGTCCGGCAGGTAGACCAGCGGGAACTCCAGTCCCTTGCTGCGGTGGACGGTCAGCACGCTGACCGCCCGTTCGTCGGTCTCCAGCCGCCGGGTGCCCTCCGGTGCGGCGCTGGCGCGGGCCTCGGCCATCCGCGCCCGCAGCCATTCGACGAGTGCGCTCACCCCGAGCTGACCGGACACCATGGCGGCGTGCAGGCTCTGACCGAGATGCCGCAGGTCGGTCAGGCGCCGCTCACCGCCGGTGTGGGCCAGCAGCCGCTCGACGAGCCGCATGTCGGAGCTGATCGTCTCGACCAGGGCGGCGACCCCGCGACCGGCCAGCACGCGGCTCCACCGGCGCACCCGCGAGGTCAGGTCGCTCAGCCGCGGCTCGTCGGCGGCGGCCAGGTCGGCGAAGGTCCAGCCGACGAAGCAGGTCAGCGCGGTTTGGCGGATGGTGGCCTGGCGGGGCTGCTCGAGGGCGACGAGCAGGGTGAGCCAGTCCTCGGCCAGCGCGGAGTCGAACACCGATCCGGATCCGAGCAGAACCGCCGGCACCTTCGCCGCCACCAGCGCGTCCCGGATGGCCTCGCCCCGGTGGTTGGTTCTCACCAGGACGGCGACGTCGGCGGGCCGCAGTCGGCGACGATCTCGGTCGACATTCAGGTGCAGGTCCGACGTCAGCGCGGCCGTGATGTCGGCGACCAGGTCGGCGGTGATCCGCGGCCGGTGCACCGCCACACTGGCCACCCGGTCGGCGTCGGGCGGATGGGGGATGACCCGGATCCGCACCGGAACGGCTGTCGCCGGCGCGCTCTGCGAGGTCAGCCGCCGGGCCTGGTGGGCGGCCCGCACCGGCTGGACCACGATCTCCGGCTCGCCGAGTGCGGCTCCGCCCATCAGGGCGTCCAGACCGTCGAGCAGGGCGGCGTCGCTGCGTCGGTTGGTCGCCAGCGTCTGTACCCGGTCGGCGGTGGCGACCGCGTCGAGGTAGCTGTACACGTCCGCGCCCCGGAAGGCGTAGATCGCCTGCTTCGGGTCGCCGATCAGGATCAGCGTGCTCCGGTCGACGAAGGCCCGGCGCAGAATCTCCCACTGGATGGGGTCGGTGTCCTGGAACTCGTCGACCATCACCACCCGGTAGCGCTCGCGGAGCCGGTCCGCGGCCGCCGGTCCGCGTTCCGGGTCGGCCAGCGCGTCCCGCAGCCGAGTCAGCATGTCGTCGTAGCTGAACAGCCGGCCCGACCGCAGCCGGGCGGCGACCTCCATCCGGGCGGCCTCCGCGTAGGCCACCCGCTCGACCGCTCCGGAGTGGTTGCCGGACTCACCGTTGTCGGCGGTCGGGACCAGCCGGGCATGCCCCGCGGCCACCGCCTGCTGGGCGATGTCCACCGCCTCGGGGTAGGTCATCGGCGGGCTCTCCCAGGTGGCGTAGCGCCGCAGATAGAGGTCGGTGGCCACCTCCCGCGTCAGGTCGGTCACCTGCTCGACGAAGACCGCCTGCGGCTCCCGGTCGCCGAGGACCCCCAGCCCGTCGAGCATCTGCAGGCAGAACTCGTGGGTGGTGGCGATCGTGGCGGCGTCGAAGTCGGCCAGCGCCCGGGCCACCCGGTCCCGGCGCCGGCCCAGCTCGTCCCGGTCGACTGCGGTCAGCAGTGTCACCAGCGGGTCGGCTGTGGCCACCGGCGACCCGGCGAGGGCGGCGGCCAACGCGGCCTCGACCGTCACCAACCGGGCCCGGACCCGCAGCCGCAGCTCGTTGGTGGCCATCCGCCCGAAGGTGACCAGCAGCAGCTGACTGAGCTCGACCTCGCCCTCGGCGAGGAAGCGGGCGGTCAGCGAGGCGATGGTGTATGTCTTGCCGGTCCCGGCACTGGCCTCCAGCACGGTGGTCCCCGACGGCAGTGGCCCGTAGAGGTCGAAGTCCGCGCGGAGCTGGGCGGCGGTCGCGGTCACACCAGCTCCTCGCAGTAGAGCATCGGGGCGAAGACGCGGCGGGCCAGGGTGCCGAACCGGCTGTCCTCCCGGAGGTCGCCCCAGGCCTCCTCGGGCCGGGACGGCTGCGTCATCAGCTGGGTCAGCGTGACCTGCGGCCCGAAGTAGCCCTCGTAGGCCGGGTCGCGGTCCCGCGCCCAGGTCTTCTCCAGCTCCCGGAGGGCGACCGGGGTCAACGGACCCTCGGCTCGGCGACCGGCGTACTCGGCCGAGGTCCGCGGGCTGAACGGGATCGGCTCCCGCTGGCCGGTCCGGCGCAGGGACACCAGGTCGGCCAGCGCCCGGGCCGCCCGGTCGTCGCTGAGCGGTCCGAGGAGGGAGCGGCCCCGGGTCCCGATGGTCACGGCGCGCCAGGGCCGGTCGGGGCTGGTCGCGGTCAGGGCCAGCAGCTCCAGCCAGGAGCGGAGCCGCTGCTTGGCCGACAGCTGGGAGAACCCGACGCGGACCAGGTGCTCGCCGTGGAGCTGGCCGACGGTGCCGGTCAGCCGGACACCGCCGGGCAGCGTGACGTCGACCTCGCGACGCTCCGGCTCCCCGGCGAGGAACTCAGCCGCCGTCGCCGCGACCTGCTCGACCTCCTCCATCAGCTGGCCCAGCACCCGCGCGCCCAGCATCCGCGGCGGGATCGCGCCCCGCCGCCATTCGGCGTCGCGGAGCCGGCTCAGGTCGTGACCCTGCAGGTGCAGCCGGAGCATCCGGTCGCCCACCGACCAGCGCTCCAGCCCCTGCAGCGCGGCCGGGATCTGCTCGTCGGGCTGTTCCTCGTCCTCCCGAAGGAACAGTCCGCCGCGCTCGCGGAGCAGCGCCTTGATCGGATGGGCGAAGAAGCGCAGCAGGTCCGCCAGCTCGACCAGGCCGGAGTCGGCGATATCCGGCAATGGGGTTGGGTCGAACGTCGCCGGGGGCGGCGGCCGGTCAGCGGTCACCGCCCGGACCCCGCGCAGCGCGCTCCGGTCGAAGCTCAGCGGGTTGCGCGTCCCCAGCGTGTCGGGCTCGAAGTTGCGCGGGTCGAACGGCTGCAGCGGGTGTCGCACGGTGACCTCGTCACGGACGGGCCGGCCGCTGACGGTTCGCGCGGTGAGGTCGAGCGCGTCCAGCAGCTCACCGATCGGTACCGCGGGCGGGATGTCGGCGCCGGACCGGGGGTCGGCCCCCGCGTACACCACCAGCAGTCGCTCCTCCGCCGCCAGAATGGCGTCCAGCAGCAGCTGCCGGTCCTCGCTGCGCGGGTCCCGGTCGCCGATCCACGGGTCGGTCTCGGTGATGTCGTCGCCGTCCGGCCGGCGGCGTCGCGGGAACGTCTGGTCGTCCACGCCGAGCAGGCAGACCACCCGATGCGGCACCGCCCGCATCGGCAGCAGGCTGGCCACCGTCAAGGTGCCGGTCCGGAAGTTCGCGCGGCTGGCCCGGCCGCGGAAGGCGTCGGCGAGCAGGTCCGCGACCTCGGCCAGGGACAGCGCAGGCGAGGAGGGTGTGTCGGCGGACTCGGCCAGCCGGCTCAGCTCGCCGTACGCGTGGCCGAGCTGCCATCGGTCGGTGGGGGAGACCTCGGTCAGCAGCTCGAGTGCGGTCTTGAACAGCTCGACCCAGCCCGCAACCGGCCGGGGCCATCGGCACGCGTCGGTCAGGAAGCGGAGGCGGGCGATGAGCTCGGCGAGCCGGCCGATCAGGTCCACGTCGGAGGAGTCGACGTCGTCCATCGGCAGGGCGGTGCCGAGGAAGCGCTGCTCGCTCTCGTCCATGGCCACGCCGAGCAGCAGCCGGTCCAGCCCGGCCGCCCAGGTGTTCTGCCCGAAGTCGGCCAGACCGAAGCGGCCGCGGCGCTCCGCGTCCAGGCCCCACCGCACGCCCGCCCGGGCGACCAGATCCTGCAGCCGGTCCTGCTCGTCGGCGGTGAAGGAGAACTTGCGGGCCACCGGCGCCGTCGCACACAG
>DASQVF010000300.1:0-9816 GCA_035640915.1 Propionibacteriaceae bacterium | reverse complement strand
CTTGACAGGATGAGGCTGTGACGATCGACCTCAACGCCGACCTCGGCGAGTCCTACGGGCGATGGACGCTCGGCGACGACGAGGCGATGCTCGCGGTGGTCACCAGCGCCAACGTGGCCTGCGGGTTCCACGCCGGGGATCCGGCGACCCTGCTCGAGGTCTGCCGGAAGGCGGTGGCCCGAGGAGTGGTCATCGGGGCGCAGGTGGGATACCCGGATCTGGCCGGCTTCGGCCGGCGGTTTCTCGACATGTCGGCGGCTGACCTGACCGCCGCGGTCGTCTACCAGATCGGAGCCCTCGACGGGCTGGCCCGGACGGTCGGCGGAGCCGTTCGCTACGTCAAGCCGCACGGCGCGCTCTACCACGCCTGTGTCGATCATGAAGGGCAGGCTCGGGCGGTGGTGGAGGCGGTGCGGGCGTACGACCGGCACCTGCCCCTGGTCGGCCTGCGCGGCTCGGCCCTGCTGAGGATCGCCCGGCAGCGCAAGATCCGCCAGGTCACCGAGTACTTCGTGGACCGCACCTACACCGTCGATGGTCGGCTGGTCGACCGGCGCGAGCCGAACGCGCTGATCCACGACATCGGGTACGCGGCCCGCCGGGCGGTCCGCGCGGCCCAGGAGGGCATGGCCGACTCGTTCTGCACACATGGCGACACCCCGGGGGCGGTCGCGATGGCCCAGGCCGTCCGCGCCGCCTTGGCGGGAGCCGGGGTGCCGATCAGACCATTCGTCGACGACGCATGAACCGACGGCTGCTTCCCTACGGTGCCGGCGCCGTCCTGCTGGAGTGCGCCGACCTGGCCGAGACGCAGCGGCTGCGCCCGGCGATCGCACAGCGGTTCGGCGCCGTCACCGAGATCGTCCCGGGCGCGCGGACCCTGCTGCTCCGACTCGACCGGCCCCTTGACGCGGCCGAACGGCAGGACCTGCTCGACCTGCCGGGAGCCGACGCTCCGGCTGCGGGCGACCAGGAGACGGTCACGCTCCCGGTCGACTACTCCGGTCCCGACCTCGCCGAGGTCGCCGAGCGAACGGGACGAAGTCCCGATGAGGTGGTGGCCGCCCACACCGGCCAGACCTGGACCGTCGCGTTCTGCGGGTTCGCGCCCGGGTTCGGATACCTGGTGGGTGAGGACGAGCGGCTCCGGGTGCCGCGGCGATCCCAGCCGCGGACCACCGTGCCCGCCGGCGCCGTCGGGCTGGCCGACGCGTTCTCCGGGGTCTACCCGCGGTCCGGGCCGGGCGGCTGGCAGCTGATCGGCAGCACCGACGTCGCCATGTGGGACATCGACCGGGACCCACCGGCCCTGCTGCAGCCGGGTGGCCGGGTACGGTTCACCGTCCGATGATCATCCTCGAGGCCACCGGTCCGCTGGCCACGGTGCAGGACCTCGGCCGTCCGGGCCTCGCCCACCTCGGCGTGTCCCCGTCCGGCGCCGCCGACCGGACCGCCCACCGGCTGGCCAACCGGCTGGTCGGCAACCCCGAGAGCGACGCCACCGTGGAGATCACCCTCGGCGGCCTGAGCGTGCACGCGACCGCGACCCACTGGGTGGCCGTGACCGGCGCCCCGACGACCGTCCTGGTCAACGACCGGCCCACCTCCTCGCACGGACTGATCGCCCTGCCGCCCGGCGACCGGCTGACCGTGCTCGCCCCGGCGTACGGCGTGCGGAACTATCTGGCCGTTCGCGGTGGTATCACCGTGCCGCCGGTGCTGGGCAGCCGCGCGACCGACCTGCTGTCGGGCATCGGACCGGCTCCGCTGCGGCCGGGGGACGAACTCCCCGTCGGCATCCCGGGGCCGCCGCTGCCCGGTGTCGACCTTGCTCCCCCGCACCAGCCGCGCAAGACCCTGGCGATCACTCCGGGGCCGCGCCGGGACTGGTTCCTCGACGAGGCCTGGCACGACCTGGTGCATCAGGCGTGGACGGTGACCCCCGACGGCAACCGGGTCGGGGTCCGTCTCGAGGGCGGCACGCTGCCCCGGCGGACCGAGGAGGAGCTGCCGTCCGAGGGCCTGGTCCGGGGCGCCGTGCAGGTGCCGGCCTCGGGCGAGCCGCTGATCTTCCTCGCCGACCACCCGGTGACCGGCGGCTATCCGGTGATCGCCGTGCTGACCGACCGGTTCGCCGACCACGCCGCCCAGCTCCGCCCCGGCGACCGCGTCCGGTTCGGGCTTGCATCGCTACAGTGAGGCCGTGCGGATCGCAAAGGTGCTGGTCGCGAACCGGGGGGAGATCGCTGTCCGCGTGATCCGGGCGGCGGCTGACGCCGGCATACCGAGCGTGGCCGTCTACGCCGAACCCGACGCCGATGCTCTCTTCGTCACCCTGGCCGACGAGGCGTACGCGTTGGGTGGCGCCAGCCCGGCCGAGACCTACCTGGACATCGGCAAGCTCCTCGACGTCGCGGCGCGCAGCGGCGCCAACGCGGTGCACCCGGGTTACGGATTCCTGGCCGAGAACGCCGCCTTCGCCTCGGCCGTGATCGAGGCGGGGCTGATCTGGATCGGTCCGCCGCCGGCCGCCATCGACGCCCTGGGTGACAAGGTCAAGGCCCGACACATCGCCCAGCAGGTCGGAGCCCCGCTCGTACCGGGCACCCCCGACCCCGTGGCCGACGCCGACGCGGTGGTCGCGTTCGCCGACGAGCACGGACTGCCGATCGCGATCAAGGCGGCGTACGGCGGCGGTGGACGCGGGCTCAAGGTGGCCCGGACCCGGGAGGAGATCCCGGCGCTGTTCGAGTCGGCCACCCGGGAGGCGGTCACGGCGTTCGGCCGGGGCGAGTGCTTCGTCGAGCGGTACCTGGACCGGCCGCGGCACGTGGAGACCCAGTGTCTGGCCGACACGCACGGCAACGTGGTGGTGGTCTCCACCCGGGACTGCTCGCTGCAACGGCGACATCAGAAGCTGGTCGAGGAGGCCCCCGCGCCGTTCCTGTCCGCCGATCAGGTCGACCGCCTCTACTCGGCTTCCAAGGCGATCCTGGCCGAGGCCGGCTACGTCGGCGCGGGGACATGTGAGTTCCTGGTCGCGCCGGACGGGACGATCAGCTTCCTGGAGGTCAACACCCGGCTCCAGGTCGAGCACCCCGTGTCGGAGGAGGTCACCGGGCTGGACCTGGTCCGGGAGATGTTCCGGATCGCCGAGGGCGAGGCCCTCGGCTACCCCGACCCGGCGGTGACCGGACACTCGATCGAGTTCCGGATCAACGCCGAGGACGCCGGACGGAACTTCATGCCCGCGCCGGGCACGCTGACGGCCTGGCAGCCGCCGTCCGGCCCGGGGGTCCGGGTGGACGAGGGCTACCGCACCGGGATGACGGTGCCGGGCAGCTTCGACTCTCTGGTCGCCAAGATCATCGTCACCGGGGCCGACCGACCGCAGGCGCTGGCCCGGGCCCGCCGCGCCCTACGCGAGCTGCAGCTCGAGGGGATGCCCACCGTGGTGCCCTTCCACCGCGCGGTGCTGGACGACCCGGCCTTCGTCGCCGCCGACGGCAGCTTCGGTGTGCACACCCGCTGGATCGAGACGGAGTTCGGCACCGCGATCACCCCGTACGCCGGGCCGACCGAGGCCGCGCCCGAGCCGGTCGAGAAGTCCAGGGTCGTGGTCGAGGTGAACGGCAAGCGGCTGGAGGTGGTGGTGCCGGCCGGCCTCGGCGCGGTCGAAGGAACCGGCGCCGCGGCCGCGGCCGCCAAGCCGGCCCGGCCAGTCCGCCGCGGCCGACCGGGCGGTGCGGGGGGCGCAGCCAAGGCGCCGTCGGGCGAGGCACTGACCTCGCCGATGCAGGGCACGATCGTCAAGGTCGCGGTCGCCGACGGTGACGCCGTGCAGGCCGGCGACCTGGTGGTGGTGCTGGAGGCGATGAAGATGGAGCAGCCGCTGGCCGCCCACCGGTCCGGAACTGTGAAAGGCCTGAACGCCGAAGTCGGCGCGACGGTGACCAGCGGCTCCACACTGTGCCTGATCGTCGACGGCTGACGGAATACCGACGGTCGTCCCGACGCTGTACAAGCGCCCCCATCGGGGGAGCCGACGGACGTAAAAGGTGGGTAAGAACACCGGTCCGGCTAGGGCTGAGTTGAGGCGTGAAGGCAGACTGGGGATATGGGTGAACTGATCGTGCTACTGGTCATCGTGGCCGTAGTACTCGGAGGGGTCGGGCTCTATCGGCGGGCCGCGATCAACCGGCGCGAGGCCGAGCAGCGGGCGGCACTGGAGTCGCAGCTCACCACCTCGAAGAAGGCCGCCGACGAGGACGTCACGACGTTCGGCGAGGAGCTTCAGCGGCTCGACGTCGAGGTCGCCGGCCACGCGTTGAACGAGCCGATGCAGCAGGACTACCAGCGGGCACTGGACGCCTACGACAACGCGAAGAGCTCGCTGGACGCGGTGACCCGGCCCGAGGAGATCAAGCACGTCACCGAGATCCTGGAGGACGGTCGCTATGCGATCGCCTGCGTCAAGGCGCGGATCGCCGGCGAGCCACTGCCCGCCAAGCGCCCGCCCTGCTTCTTCAACCCGGCGCACGGCCCGTCCTCGCAGAATGTCTCCTGGGCCCCGCCCGGGGGCGTGGCCCGCGACGTCCCGGCCTGCCCGGCCGACGCCGAGCGGGTGCTGGCCGGTGCCGACCCGTACATCCGGACCGTGCAGCGCGGCGCCCAGCGGGTTCCCTACTGGGAGGGCGGCCCGGCGTACGCGCCGTGGGCCCAGGGCTACTACAACCGCTGGAGCGGCTCGGACATGCTCTCCGGGATGCTGATCGGCAGCCTGCTGTTCAGTGGCATGGGCAACATGTTCGCGATGGGTGCGATGACCGCCGGCATGGACGGCGGCGGTGACTTCGGCGGCGACGCCGGAGGCGATGCGGGCGGCGGCGACTTCGGCGGGGGCGACTTCGGCGGCGGCGACGGTGGCGGTGGCGGCTGGTTCGACGGCGGCGGCTTCGACTTCGGCGGCTTCGGCGAGTAGCCCCGGCTAGCCGGTCGTTGCGGCCAGCGTCGCCAGGGTCTCCGAGCAGCCGGCGTCGATCTTCAGCGTGGCCAGCTCGTCGCCGCGGGTCGGACCGCGGTTGATGATGATCACCGGCCGGCCGGCCTTGGCGCTGTGCCGGACGAAGCGCAGCCCGGACATCACCGTCAGGGACGAGCCCAGCACCACGAGCAGGTCCGCGGCGTCGACGTACGCGTAGGCCTGGTCCACCCGGTCCCGGGGCACCGACTCGCCGAAGAAGACGACGTCGGGCTTCAGCCGGCCGGAGCAGTCGGCGCAGTCGGCCAGGACGAAGTCCGACCAGCGCTCCACCCGGGCGTCACCGTCGGGCCGCAGCTCGGCGTGCTCGAGGCGGACCGGCGGAAGCACGTCCGGGTTGAGAGCGGCGAGCCGGCGCTGCGTCTCGCTCCGCGAACACCGGGCCCCGCAGTCCAGGCAGATCACGCTGGCGATGTCGCCGTGCAGGTCGATGACGGCACGGCTGCCCGCCGCGCGGTGCAGCCCGTCGACGTTCTGGGTCACGATGCCGGTCAGGCCGCCGGGCCGCTCGAGCGTGGCCAGGGTGCGATGACCGGCGTTCGGCCGGGCCTGGCCGATCTGCCGCCAGCCCTGGTAGGACCGGGCCCAGTAGCGACGCTGGGCCTCCGCCGAGCCGATGAACTCGCTGAACAGCATCGGGGTGGCCCGCACCGACGTCGGGCCGCGGTAGTCCGGGATGCCGGAGTCGGTGGACATGCCCGCCCCGGTCAGAGCGACCCAGGTGCGGCCGCACAGCAGGTCGGCCGCCGCGGCCACCTGGTCGGTCTCCGACGCCACCGTCACGCCAGCGAATCTACCGAGGTGCGCAACGCGACCCTTGCGCCCTTTCCTCGTGCTTGCGCCCGCAATATCCGCCGCAAGGACGAGGAAAGGGCGCAATGACGCTGGCTAGCTGATCGAACCGCTGCCGTGCAGCCGCCGGGCGGCCTCGGCCAACGAGCCGGTCAGCGACGGGTAGACGGTGAACGAGCCGGACACCTGGTCCACGGTCAGCCGCTGCGCCACCGCCACGGCCAGCGGGTAGATCAGCTCGCTGGCCCGCGGCGCGACCACCACGCCGCCGATCACGATCCCGGTCACCGGGCGGCAGAAGATCTTGACGAACCCATCGGTGAGCCCCTGCATCTTGGCGCGGGCGTTCCCCTTCAGCGGCAGGGTGAGGGCCCGCGCCTGCACCTCGTCGGAGTCGACCTGGGCCTGGGTCACCCCGACGGTGGCGATCTCCGGAGCGGTGAACACGTTCGACGACACCGTCTTCAGGTCCAGCGGGACGACGGCCTCGCCCAGGGTGTGCCACATGGCGATCCGTCCCTGCATGGCCGCCACCGAGGCGAGCATCAGCACCCCGGTGCAGTCCCCCGCCGCGTAGACACCGCGGGCCGAGGTCCGGGAGACCCGGTCGACCTCGATGAAGCCGCCGCGGTCGAGCGTGACGCCGGCCTTCTCCAGACCCATGTCCGCGGTGTTGGGGATGGAACCGACCGCCAGCAGGCAGTGCGACCCGGAGACCGTACGCCCGTCCGTCAGCGTCACCGTCACGCCGTTCCGGTCCCGCGTGACGGCCTGAGCCCGCGACCGGCCGAGGACCGTCAGCCCGCGACGAGCGAACACGTCCTCCAGCACCTGCGCCGCGTCGGCGTCCTCGCCCGGCAGCACCCGGTCGCGGGAGGAGACCAGCACCACCTCCACCCCCAGAGCGTGATACGCGCTGGCGAACTCGGCCCCGGTCACTCCGGACCCGACCACGATCAGCTTCTCCGGCAGTTCGGCCAGTCCGTAGACCTGGGTCCAGGTGAGGATCCGCTCCCCGTCCGGCCTCGCCTCCGGCAGCTCGCGCGGGCTCGCGCCGGTCGCCACCAGCACCATCTCGGCCTCGAAGGACCGCTCGCCGTCATCGGTCTCGGCGATCACCCGGTCCGGTCCGTCCAGCCGACCCCGGCCGATCACCACCTCGACGTTCTCCCGCCGGACCCGCTCGACGATGTCGGCCGACTGCTGCGCGGCCAGGTCGAGGACCCGTCGGTTGACCGCGGCCAGGTCCACCCGGACCACCGCCTCCGCGTCGGCCTGCTCCTCGCCGCCGAACCGTAGCCCCAGCTCGTCCGCGTCGTGCACCTGAGTCATCACCTCGGCGGTGGCGACCAGGGTCTTGGACGGCACACAGTCGGTGAGCACGGCCGACCCGCCCAGGCCGTCGGTGTCGATCAAGGTCACCTCGCCGCCGAGCTGGCTTCCGACCAGGGCCGCCTCGTAGCCGCCGGGCCCTCCACCGATGATCACGACCCGGGTCACGGGCACGATTGTTCCACCTAGCCGAAGGGGGTCGGACCCGATAGCCTCCCGTCGTGCTGTACGCGGCGTACGGGAGCAATCTGGACCCTCACCAGATGGCGCTTCGCTGCCCGCACTCGCCCCAGCGCGGCACCGGCTGGCTCTCGGGATGGCGGATCACCTTCGGCGGAGAGGGTTGGGACGGGGCGCTGCCGACCCTGGTCGAGGAGCCGGGAGCGCAGGTGTTCGTCGCCCTGTACGACGTGACCTCGACCGACGAGACGGCGCTGGACCAGTGGGAGAGCGCAAGCACTGGCCTCTATCGCAAGGTCCGCGTCCGGGTCGCCACCCTGGACGGTGAGCAGACCGCCTGGACCTACGTCCTCAACGACTTCGAGGGCGGCATGCCGAGCGCGCTGACCCTGGGCGTCCTGGCCGACGCAGCGGAGGCCGCAGGAGCGCCGGACGACTACGTGGCCGAGCTCCGGTCCCGGCCCTGCTCGAGTGGCTGGTAACCGTGCTCCTCGCTTAGATCCTGGTCGTGGGCGGACACTCCTCCTCGCAACCATCCGCCCTCGCGAGCTCGGGCTCCCGCCAGACCCGTCCACGCTCCGCGCAGTGTCCGCCCCCGACCAGCGACTCCGCTCGTCTCCGGCCTCGGGCTCCCGCCAGGCCGTCCACGCTGCGCGAACGGCCGCCCTCCACAGGTCTACTAGGGTGCGGGCCATGACACAGCAGGCGGCGGCCACCGATCCGTCCACTGTCGCGGCCGAGGCGGGCGCGGCGATCAAGGAGCGGTTCGGCGTCGCCGGGGTGGACGCGGCGTTCGTGCTCGGGTCGGGCTGGTCGGCGGCCGCGGACGACCTGGGCGAGCCCATCGGCAGCTGCGAGCTGGCCGAGCTACCGGGGTTCGCTGCGCCCACTGTCCTCGGGCACGGGGGCGCCCTGCGGGTCGCCCGCACGGAGGCCGGGAAGGTCATCGCCGTGCTGACCGGGCGCACCCACTTCTACGAGGCCCGCGACGTCCGCCAGGTGGTGCACGGCGTGCGGGCCGTCGCGGCGGCCGGCGCCACGACGTTGGTGCTCACCAACGGCTGCGGCAGCCTCAACCGCGACTGGGGCCCCGGCACCGTGGTGCTGATCTCGGACCACATCAACCTCACCGGCGCCTCACCGCTGGTCGGCGCGACCTTCATCGACCTGTCCCAGGCGTACGCGGGCGAGCTGCGGCAGCTGGTCCGGACGGTCGACCCCGACCTGCCGGAGGGGGTCTACGTGCAGTTCGGCGGACCGCAGTTCGAGACCCCGGCAGAGGTCCGGATGGCCGGGATCCTGGGCGGAGACCTGGTCGGCATGTCCACCGCGCTCGAGACGATCGCCGCTCGGGAGGCGGGCCTGCAGGTGCTCGGCATCTCGCTGGTCACCAACCTCGCCGCCGGCATCTCGCCCGAGCCGCTTGACCACCAGGAGGTGCTGGATGCCGGGCGGGCGGCCGCGCCCCGATTGCGCACGCTGCTGGCCGGCACCGCCGCGGCGCTGTGACCACGATGCGCTCGGCGCACGACCTGCACCCGGACCTGCTGCGCGACATCGCCGCGTGGACCGAGCAGGACCCTGATCAGCGGATGCGGCAACGGGTCAACGACCTGCTCACCGCCGCGGCCGAGGGCAGCGAGCCGGCGGTCGCCGAGCTGACCGACGCCTTCACCGGCCGGCTGGAGTTCGGCACCGCCGGCCTGCGCGGCGCCCTTGGGCCCGGGCCCAACCGGATGAATCGGGTGGTGGTCGGTCAGGCGGCGGCTGGACTGGCCACCTACCTGCTTGACCAGGGCCTCGCCGGCGGCCGGGTGATCATCGGCTACGACGCCCGGCACGAGTCCGACGTCTTCGCCCGGGACACGGCGGAGATCCTGGCCGGGGCCGGCTTCGGCGCCATGGTCACCACCGGCCCGCTGCCCACCCCGGTGGTCGCCTTCGGTATCCGGCACTTCGACTGCGTAGCCGGCGTCGTCGTCACCGCCTCGCACAACCCGCCCCAGGACAACGGCTACAAGGTCTACCTGGGTGACGGCTCGCAGATCGTGCCGCCGGTCGACGGCGAGATCTCGGCCCGGATCCTCGAGGTGAGCAAGCACGAGTTGTCCGACGTACCGCGGTCGCCGGTCTATTCGACCGTGGGCGACGAGCTGGTCACCGCCTACGTCGACCGGGCGGCCAGCCTCGTCGCCCCCGAGGCGCCGCGGGCCGTCGACTGGGTCTACACCCCGCTGCACGGGGTCGGCGGCTCCCTGGTGGAGCGGGTGGTGGCCCTGGCCGGCTTCCCGCCCGGCACGGTGGTGGCCGAGCAGGCCGCACCCGACCCGGATTTCCCCACCGTGTCCTTCCCTAACCCGGAGGAGGCGGGCGCCATCGACCTCGCCCTGGCCCGGGCCGATGAGGTCGGCGCGGACCTCGTGATCGCCAACGACCCGGACGCGGACCGCTGCGCGGTGGCTACGGTGGTG
>DASQVF010000299.1:0-3796 GCA_035640915.1 Propionibacteriaceae bacterium | reverse complement strand
GCGCCGGGGAAGATGTCGGCCTCGACCAGGATCCGGGCGGCGTCCTTGGGGTAGACCACGGCCGCGCCGCGGGGCATGGTCACCGTGAACTCGTTGAGCAGCGGACGCAGCGCCAGGAACGGCGTGCCGCCGGCCGAGGTGACCACCACCCCCTCCGGGCCGCCGATCAGCTCGTCGTGCCGCACCGCGCCCTTGGTGGTGTGGAACGCACCGCCGGGGGCCAGGACCACCGAGTGGCGGCGCCCCTTGGGATCGGTGAGGGTGATCCGCTCCCCCGGCTGGAGCGGTCCGCGGCGGACCCCGCTGGGCGGTGCGGCCGGCTCAGCCTCCACCGATGCCCCACAGGCCCAACTGCCAGCCCGGCCCGAAGGACAACGCGTCCACCTCGACCCCGGTCCGGGCGTACAGGTGCTCGTCGGACTGGCTGATCGGTAACATCACCAGGTCCTGGGCACTCTGCCGCTGCAGCGCGGTCATCAGCCGGTCGGCGGTGGCCGGATCGGTCGGTGGTGTGGCGCGGAACTGCGTCTCGAGTGTGTCGACGGTGCGCCGGCTCTCGGCCAGCGGCGCCTCCAGATAGGGCTGCAGCCAGGCGAGGGCGGTCGCCGTCCACGCCTTGCGGTCCACCAGCTGCAGGTCGGCGCCGGCCTCGCCGGGCGTCAGCTTCACGCTCAGACCGCCGGTGTCCTCCAGCCGGGTGCGGATCTGCACGGCGAGGTCCCGGCCGCCCGGGGTCGTCGGGTCGTAGCCCAGAGTCAGGTTGATCCGGCTCTTCCAGGTGACCTTGGGTGTCGCCTTGCCGCCCAGCGGGAAGACGGCCGTGTGGCCGGGAACGCCGGGTGGGACCAGTGAGGCGGACGTCCGGTCACCCTGCAGGGCCAGGGCGATGGCGGTACGCAGCGGCTTGCTCGGCCGGTCAGCGGACTCGGGCCCCCACTCCAGCTGCAGCACGCGTGCGCCGGTCAGCACGGTCGGACGATAGCCGCTCTCGGTCTGCTCCTCCGGGCTCTGCTGGACCTGCTGCTGCAGCCGGGTGATGGCAGCGGTGTCCAGCCCCCGCCAGACCACGTCGGCCGTTCCCTTGGTCATCGCGTCCTCGATCGACGCCGAGTCGGCGACCGTGCGGTAGACCAGCTCGGGCAGCCGCGCCGGGGTCCGGCCGATGTAGGTCTCATGCCGGGCCAACAGCATCTCGTTGGCCTCCAGCTTCTCGAGCAGGAAGGGCCCGGAACCGACGACGGAGTCCTTCGGATCCCGGACCCGGTCGGCGTCGTAGACCTCGGCGTCGACGAGAGAGGCGGCCGGCGCGGCGAGGGCCCAGCCGAACTGGGTGTCAGGACGGATGAGCAGGAAGCGGACGGTCAGGTCATCCGGCGTCTCGATCCGGCGCAGCGAGGACAGCAGCGGGGCCGAGGAGCCCGGGACGTTCAGCCGGGTAGCCCGCTCGATGCTGAACTTGACGTCCTCCGCGGTCAGCGGGTGGCCGTTGTGGAAGGTCAGCTTCTCGTTCAACGTGCAGGTGTAGGTGGTGGCCGTGGTGAAGAGGCACTCGCGGGCGGCGTCGGGCTTGAGGTACGGCTGGCCGGGGTCGGCCGTCATCAGTCGCTGGAAGACGTTGTAGGCCAGCACCGCGGACGAGGCATCGGTGATCGCGGCGGGGTCGACCACTCGGACCGGGTCGGTGGTGAGCACGGTGAACGGGCGGGGCGTGGCCCCGGGCGTCGACGGGCTGGGAGACGGGGAGTCGCCGGACGTCCCGCAGCCGCCGAGCACGAGCGCGGCGAGGAGCAGGACGACGGCCGCGACCACCCGCCGGTCAGGCGACCGCATCGGCGGTCTCCACCAGCCGGGTCAGGGCGGGCACGTCGAGCTCGGTGAGCGAGGACACCCGGTGCCGCCGGGGGGCGGCGGGGACGGGCACCTTGTTGGGGATCGCGACCACCACGGCGCCGGCGGCGTTGCCGGACCGCGCGCCGGTCTCGGAGTCCTCGAGCACCACGCAGTGCCGGGCGTCCACGGCCAGCGCGGTGCAGGCGCGCTCGTACGGCTCCGGGTGCGGCTTGCCGTGGGTCACCTCGTCACCGGCGATCGAGACCGAGAACGTGCCCTGCGGCAGCCGCGCCAGCGCGGCGTCGATCAGGATCCGGTAGGAGGCCGACACCAGGGCGCACGGTATGCCGGCGGCGCGGAGCTCGGTGAGCAGCTCGAACGCGCCCGGGCGCCATGGCATCGGCCCGTGGGTCACCCGGTCCACCACGTAGCTGACCAGCCAGTTCACCACCCACTCGGGCGTGAGGTCGTGCCGCCCGATGGTGTTGAGGATGTACGCAGCAGAGTCGAGCAGCGAGTTGCCGACCAGCTGGTGGGCGTGTTCCACCGACCAGGATCCGCCGAGCTGGCCGACGAGCTCGAACTCGCCGTCGATCCAGATCGGCTCGGTGTCGGCAAGCGTCCCGTCGAAGTCCCACAGGGCGGCCGCCAGCGTCGTATCGCTCATGGCTCGGCCATTCTCGCCCACCGCCGAGCGAGAGGCGAACCGGCGTCAACTGGGAGGGCGGGTCTCCACCAGGTCCTTGAGCCGGGCCAGGCCCTTCTCGAAGTCCGGGCCGATCATCTTGTCCATGCTGGTGAACAGCCCCATCACCTTGGTGGCCAGCGTCTTGGGACCGGTCATGGCCCAGCGCACCCGGGTGCGGTTGGGCCCGTCCGGGGTGAGGGAGAAGTCGATGGTGTTGCTCGACGTGAACGGTTTCTCGAAGGTCAGCGCGATCCGGACCTCGGTCGGCGCCGCGGCGTGGGTGACCTGCATGCTGCCCCGACCCGCCTTGCGGTTGCCGGACCACGCGTACCCGGCGCCGACACCGGACGCTGCGCCGGTGAAGGTGCGCTCCTGGTCCGGGTCGAGGTCCTCCCAGGGCGACCAGTCCATCCAGGCATGGAAGGCCACCAGCCGGTCGTAGATGGGCTGTGGGTCGGCGTTGATCGTCGTGGACCGCTCGACCCGGTAGGTGTCGGTACTCACGCCGCTCATCTTGGCAAGGCGCCGCTCACGCCGCCAGCGTTGCGAAGAACCTAGCGGGCGTTGAAGTACTTCGCCTCTGGGTGGTGCACGATGAGCGCGTCGGTGGACTGCTCGGGGTGCAGCTGCAGCTCCTCGGACAGCTCGACGCCGATCCGCTCCGGGCGGAGCAGGTCCACGAGCTTGGCCCGGTCCTCCAGGTCCGGGCAGGCCGGGTAGCCGAAGGAGTAGCGGGAGCCGCGGTAGGCCTGGTCCCGGATCATGTCGTCGACCGCGCCGTCGTCGCGGCTGAAGCCGAGGTCGGCACGCACCCGGGCATGCCACATCTCGGCCAGCGCCTCGGTCAGCTGGACACTCAGCCCGTGCAGCTCGAGGTAGTCACGGTAGGCGTTCTGTTCGAACAGCCTCGCCGTCACCCTGGACACCGCCGAGCCCATGGTGACCAGGTGGAACGCCACCACGTCCGGTCCCTCGGCCAGGGCCAGCTCACGGTCGCGGAAGAAGTCGGCCAGACACAGGTAGCGCGGGCGGCGTTGCCGGGGGAAGGTGAAGCGGTGGAGCTCCGCGCCGGGGTCGGCGACGTCCGCGCCCGGGGCCAGCACGACGAGGTCGTTGCCCTCGCTGTAGCAGGGCCAGTAGCCGTAGACCACGGCGAACTCGGCGACGCCCTCGGTGTGGATCCGGTCCAGCCAGGCGCGTAACCGGGGACGGCCCTCCGCCTCGACCAGCTCCTCGTACGTCGCGTCTTTTCCGGGGGGTCCGAGGGGGGTCGTCCCC
>DASQVF010000298.1:0-9158 GCA_035640915.1 Propionibacteriaceae bacterium | reverse complement strand
ACGCACCGGAGTCGCGGAGGACCTGCCATTCCCCGACGCCGCATTCGACGCCGCCCTGGCCCAGCTGGTGGTGCACTTCATGGCCGACCCCGTCCAGGGGCTGCGCGAGATGGGCCGGGTCACCCGACCGGGCGGCACCGTCGGTGCCTGCGTCTGGGACCACGGCGGCGGTCAGGGTCCGCTGTCGGTCTTCTGGACCGCCGTACACGACCTGGCGCCCGACGCGCCGGCCGAGGCCGACCTGGCCGGGACCCACGAGGGCCAGCTGGTGCAGCTCGCCCAGGCCGCCGGGCTGGGTTCGGCGGAGCCCGGCACGGTGAGCGTGACCGTCTCGTTCCCGACGTTCGACGACTGGTGGGAGCCGTTCACCCTGGGCGTCGGCCCGGCCGGCGCGTACGTCGCCGGCCTGGATGTGGAGCACCAGGCGGCGCTGCGGGACCGGTGCGCCTCGCTCGTCCCGGAAGCCCCGTTCACGGTGACCGTGTCAGCCTGGTCCGTCACCGCTCGGGTCTAGCTCGGGCGGGACGCGCTCGATCGACCAGTTCGACACCAGGAACCGCACCCCGTACGCCCGCGCCGTCTGGTCGCCGACCATCCCGGGGTCGAACCGGGATCCGCCCTTCCAGGCACCGATCCGCGGCCGGTACCCGGCGATCGCCTCGATCCGGACCATGGGCTCGACCACCTCGCGGTGCACCGTTCGAGAAGTCACCTCGCTGACCGCCGCGTGGCTCGCGGTGTGGAATCCGATCTCATGCACCGTGGCGATCTGGCGCCACTGGTCGTCGGTCACGTTGGCCAGATCCGGGTCGTAGTGGTCGAACAGCGGGAAGAAGTACGCCTTCAGCCCGAGGTTGGCGCACTCCTCGGCTCCGAACATGGCGGCATCGCGCATCCCGTCGTAGAAGGCGACGAAGACCCGCGGCCCGTCCACCGGACCAGGCTCGTCCGGGTCGTACCGCGGTCCGAGACCGGCCACGTGTCGAAGGCTGCGCCGCACCTCGGTGCGGTGGTCGGCGATGATCTCGTGGAAGTTCAGCGCCACGATCGGCGTGCGGGTGAGGGCTTCACTGTGGCCGGGTGTCCACCCGGTCACGGAGCCAGTTCCTCGCCGAGCGCCGACTGGAGCCGGTAGGCATCGAAGGAGAACAGCCGGAGGCCGGCCAAGTCGATGCCCAGGTCGCTCGCGACCCGCGCCACGGTGTCCGGCTGCGCCCCCGGCCCGTCGCCGTCGACCAGGGTCTCGCTGCTGAACAGCACCATCGGGATGGCGGTGGCCTGCATCGCCTGACCGAGGATCATCCGCTTCAGGCCGGTCGACCCGGTTTCCGGGTTGTGCTCGGTCGGCATGCTCGGCTCCTCTCCCTCAGTAGGGTCGTCCAGTGTCCCTCATCGCCGTGATCGATCAGTACCGGACGGCGCTTTCCCGCTTCGGGCAGGTCGTCGACTTCGAGATCTCGGCGCTGGACCGACTGCAGATCCCGGTGACCAGCTGCTCCCTGGCGGTGGACGGCCGGTTCGCCCACCACGGCAACGGCTACGGGGTGACCGAGGAGGCGGCGCAGGTCAGCGGACTGGGTGAGCTGGCCGAAGGGGTGGTGTCCGCGGTCGGGCTCAAGCGGCGGCAGTCCGAGAGCCGGTCCACCTCCTACGCCGATCTGGTGGCGGCCGAGGGAAAGGATCGGGTGGCCGACCCGCGAACCCTCGGCCTGCCGGCGGGTTCGCCGTATACGGAGTCCATGCCGCTGGTCTGGCTGCCGGTCACCCGGGTGCGGAGCGGGGAGACCGTCTGGCTCCCCGAGGAGTTCGTGGCCAGCGAGCCCGGCGAGGTCACCGGCCCGAACAGCTTGATCACGCCGATCACCAACGGGCTGGGCGCCGGGCTCGACGAGGATCGGGCGCTCACCCACGGGTTGCTCGAGCTGCTGCAGCGGCACACCAACGGGCTCCGCTTCCGGGCCCTGGACCGACGGTCGCCGGTGATCGCGGCCGAGACGCTGCCGGACGGGGTGCTGGCCCTTCTCGACCGGTTCGCCGCCGTCGGAATCCGCCCGGTGCTCAAGCACGCGGCGACGACGCTCGGGGTGACCTCGACGTACGCGATGGGCGTCGACCCGGACCCGGCGGCCGGGATCCGGGTGACCGCGGGCGGTGAGGCGGCGCATCCGTCGGCGGAGGTCAGCCTGACCAAGGCGCTGCTCGAGTACGCCAACTCGCGGTCCCGCAAGGCCTTCTGCTTCGGCCACCGGGACGGTGCCCGACGGGTGGCGCCGGCCGAGTACTGGGACTACCTGGGCGAGGTCGGACCGGGCGAGCCGCGGGCGCACGACGCCATGTCCGCGTGGGGAGACCTGGGGACGGATCGGCTCCGGACGCTGACCGCTGCGGACGAGTCGGCCACCATCGGCTACGCCGACGTGATCCGAACGTCCGCGCTTGAAGACCAGGACGAGCTGCGGGCGCAGCTGCTGGACGCCCTGAATGCCGGCGCGGTCGGGCACGACGTCCTGGCGGCGCGTACGGAGGTCGACGGGGTGGTCGCGGCCAAGGTCGTGGTCACCGGGCTGGAGGTGGAGACGCTGTCCTACGGCCGGATCGGCGAGCTCGGGGTTCGAGACGCCCTGGCCGGCGACCTCGACCTGGTCCGCGTCCAGCCGGAGCCGACCGGCAGCCACGTTCATCGAGTGGTGCTGACCCCCGAGGCCGAGGAGCGGCTGGGCGGCCCGGCCTGGTACTCCTACGACGTCGCGGCCGAGCTCGTTGGTCCGCTCTATCCGCTCTACCGAGAACCGCCGCGCCACTCGGTCGCAGTCTGACTTCCCAGCTGACGACTCCGCGCTGGGAAGGTCGAAGAGCTAGAAGCCGAGCCGGTTCAGGTGCTTGGGGTCCCGCTGCCACTCCTTGAGCACCTTGACCCGCAGGTCGAGGTAGACCGGGGTGCCGAGCAGGGCCTCGATCTGGCCGCGGGCGGCGGCGCCGATCTCGCGGAGCCGGCTGCCCCGGTGCCCGATCACGATGCCCTTCTGCGAGTCGCGCTCGACGATCATCGAGGCGTAGACGTCGAGCAGCGGCGCATGCTCGGGCCGGCCCTCGCGGAGGCCCATCTCCTCGACCGCCACGGTGATCGAGTGCGGCAGCTCGTCCCGTACGCCCTCCAGCGCGGCCTCGCGGATCAGCTCGGCCACCAATGTCTCAGTCGGCTCGTCGGTGACCTCCCCGTCGGGATACAGCGGCGGTCCGGGAGGCAGCAGACTGACCAGCAGGTCGGTCAGCACATCGGTCTGACCGTGCTGCCGGGCGCGCTGCCGCGGGTTGTCGGCGGGCCGCGCGGGGTTCGAGGGGGGTCGTCCCCCCTCGCTCGACAACGCGGAGACTGGGACGACGTGGGCCCAGCGGATGCCGTGCTGCTCCTCCAGCGCGGCGATCGCCGTCAGGTGCTCGGCCATCCGGGTCGGCGTGGCCAGGTCGGACTTGGTGGCGATCGCCACCAGCTGCGGTCGACGGCGCAGCGCCGCTACCTCACCGACCAGGTAGCTGTCACCCGGCCCGATCCGCTGGTTCGCCGGCAGGCAGACCCCGATCACGTCGACCTCGGCCCAGGTGGTCCGGACCAGGTCGTTGAGCCGCTCCCCCAGCAGCGTCCGCGGCTTGTGCAGGCCAGGGGTGTCGATCAGCACCAGCTGTGCGTCGGGCCGGTGCACGATCCCCCGCACCGCGTGCCGGGTGGTCTGCGGCTTGGAGGAGGCGATCGCCACCTTGCTGCCCACCAGGGCATTGGTCAGGGTCGACTTTCCCGCGTTGGGCCGCCCGACGAAACACGCGAACCCCGACCGGAACGATGGCTCCGGGCCTGCCTCCGGCTCCGTCACAGCGTGACCACGGACTGCACGGTGCCAGACCCATCGGCGCGCCAGACGGCCACGCCGGTCCCCGGCAGGTCGCCGAGCACCGCCAGGTCGTCCGGCGACGGGTCGGTGTCGGCCACCAGCGCGGCGGCCTCCAACCCGGGCGCCCCGGAGGAGACGGCCATCGCCACCGTTACCTGGAGGGCCGAGAGCTGCAGATGCGGCAGGCTCACACCGGCGCCGGCGTACGTCCGTCCGTCGGTGTCGCGGACACAGGCGCCCTGCGCCGCCCCGGTCCGGGCTCGCGCGGAGCGGGCCAGGGTGATGATCTTGCGGTCCTCGGGGTCGCTGGGCTCGCGCGCGCCCGTGCGTTCTTGCGCGCGCGGCTGGGGTCCAAGGGGGTCGTCCCCCTTGCTGGGCTCGCTAGCGCCCGCGCTCATGGAGCGCTGGCTCCCTCGGCGACGATCTGGGTCGCCGCGTCCGCCCGGGCCTCCTCGTCGGCCGGATCCGCGCGGCTGACCAGCACGGTTCCGATCCGGTTCCGCCGACCGGCCGGCCGCTCGGCGACCAGCTCCAGTCCGTCGTAGGTCACCGCCGAGCCGGCGATCGGCACCCGGTTCAGCTGCTTCGCCATCAGGCCGCCGACCGTGTCGACGTCCTCGTCCTCGAGCTTGAGCCCGAAGAGCTCCCCGAGCTCGTCCACCGGCAGTCGGGACGACACCCGGAACCGGCCGTCGTCCAGCGCGGTGATGTCGGTGTTCTCCTCGTCGTACTCATCGGTGATCTCGCCGACGATCTCCTCCAGGATGTCCTCGATCGTCGCCATCCCGGCCGTGCCGCCGAACTCGTCGACCACGATCACCAGGTGCACCCGGAGCAGCTGCATCTCCTTGAGCAGCTCGTCCACCGGCTTGGAGTCCGGGCACCACACCGGCTTGCGCATGATCGAGCCGACCCGTTCGGTGGTCTGGGCGTCGGGCCTGTCGTAGACCCGCCTGATCACGTCCTTCAGGTACAGCACGCCGATCACGTCGTCCAGGCCGTCCCGGATCACCGGGATCCGGCTGAAACCGGAGCGCAGGGCCAGTGACACCGCCTGGCGCAGCGTCTTGTACTCCTCGATGAACACCATGTCGGTCCGCGGCACCATCACCTCGCGGACGATCGTGTCGCCGAGGTCGAACACCGAGTGGATCATCCGGCGCTCCCCGGACTCGATCACCTCGGTGGCCTCGGCCAGGTCGACGAGCTCCCGCAGCTCGGCCTCAGTGGCGAACGGGCCGTCGGTGAACCCCTTGCCCGGCGTGAGCGCGTTGCCGATCATGATCAGCAGCCGGGGGAACGGCCCCAGGACGGTGGTCACCGCGACCAACGGCCCGGCCAGCGCACAGGACACCCGTTCCGCATGCTGGCGACCCAGGGTCCGCGGGGCGACACCCCAGACGATGTAGGACACCACCGTCATCACGCCGGCGATGACCGCGCCGGTCTGCCACATCGGCCAGCCGAAGGAGAAGATCACCATCGCCACCAGGGTGATCGTCGAGATCTCGACCACGGTGCGCAGGAAGAGTGCGGTGTTGAGGTAGCGGGGCGGGTCCTCCGCGATCTGCCGGACCCGTTTCGCCCCGGAGACCTTCTCCTCGACAAGTCGGTCGGCTCGGGACTTCGAGAACGAGGACAACCCGGCCTCGGCGGCCGCGATGAACCCGGCGAACACGACCAGGATCAGGGCGACCGCCAGCAGGCCCCAGTGCGTGGAGGTCATCGGACGTCCAAGGGGGGCGTCCTCGTTGCCTCGACGAGGAGGGCGATCATCGGCGTACGTCGGCCGTCGCGGCCGGGTCGGGGCGCGCGGTCGCCCAACGGGCCAGGATCTCGTCCTTCAGGGCGAACATCTCGGCCCGCTCCTCAGGCTCGGCGTGGTCGAAACCCAGCAGGTGCAGCAGCCCGTGCACCAGCAGGTACTCCGCCTCGGCCTCCGGCGTTCGACCGTGCTCCCGGGCCTGCCGGGCGGTGACCGCCGGGCAGAGCACGATGTCACCGAGCAGGCCGGCCGGCGGCTCCTCGTCGTCGTTCGGCGGCCGCAGCTCGTCCATCGGGAAGCTGAGCACGTCGGTGGCGCCGGGCTCGCCCATGTACTTCTGGTGGTACGCGCTCATCGTCTCCTCGTCCACCAGCACCACCGACAGCTCGGCCAGCGGGTGGATCCGCAGCTGGTCCAGGGCGAAGGTGGCCAGGCGGACCAGGCCGGCGCCGTCCGCCGGCAGACCGGACTCGTTGTTGAGATCGACCGTCATTGTCCGGTCCCGCCTCAGCGGGTCGGGCGGGGCGCTGCCGGGGCCGGCTGGCTCGCCTCGAACCTGTCGTACGCGGCCACGATCCGGCCGACCAGCTTGTGCCGCACCACGTCGTGGTTGGTCAGGTAGCAGAAGTCGATGTCATCCACCTCGTCCAGCACCCCTTGCACCACCCGCAGCCCGCTCCGGGTTCCGTTGGGCAGGTCGACCTGGGTGATGTCGCCGGTGACGACGATCTTCGACCCGAAGCCCAGCCGGGTGAGGAACATCTTCATCTGCTCCATCGAGGTGTTCTGAGCCTCGTCGAGGATGACGAACGCGTCGTTCAGCGTCCGACCGCGCATGAACGCCAGCGGGGCGATCTCGATGGTGCCGGCAGTGAGCAGCCGCGGGATGGAGTCCGGGTCCACCATGTCGTGCAGCGCGTCGTAGAGCGGACGCAGGTAGGGGTCGATCTTCTCGGTCAGCGTGCCGGGCAGGAAGCCGAGCCGCTCACCGGCCTCCACCGCCGGCCGGGTCAGGATGATCCGGTTGACCTGCTTGGCCTGCAGGGCCTGCACCGCCTTGGCCACGGCCAGGTACGTCTTGCCCGTGCCGGCCGGGCCGATCCCGAAGACCACGGTGTGCTTGTCGATGGCATCGACGTAGCGCTTCTGGTTGAGCGTCTTGGGCCGGATCGTCCTGCCGCGGGAGGACAGGATGTTGTGGGTGAGCACGTCGGCCGGACGGGCGTCCTCGCGCCTGGTGAGCATCGCGACGATGCGCTCCACCGCGTCCGGGGTAAGCCCCTGGCCGGTGCGCAGCACGGTGACCAGCTCGGTGATGACGTCGACGGCCAGCTCCACGGCGGCGTGCGACCCGGTGAGGTTGATCTCGTTGCCGCGGACGTGGATGCCGGCGTCCAGCTCCCGCTCCAGGATGCGCAGGAACTCATCCCGGGGACCCAGGATGTTCACCATGTCCACCGACGCGGGGACAGTCACCCGGCGCAGCTCCTCCAAGCCGGGGTCGGCGGAGTCGGGAGCGGTGGCCGAGACTTCTGACCTACTCAGTGGTTTCCTCGCAGTCGGATGGACAATGTCCCCCCTATCTTAATGCCGCCGAACGCCGCCCTGCGAAGCGTTAGTCAGCCCTCGGCGAAGCGATCGGTGGCGACCACCAGCCCGGCGATGATCCCGTCGTCCTTGGCGTGACCCGCCACCGGCACCATGTTGAGCTCCGACGTCGGCCAGGCCTGGTGCAGCTCGTATGCGGTGACCGCCGGCGTGGCGACGTCGTAGCGGCCCTGGACGATCACTCCAGGAATGTCGCGCAACCGGTGCGCCTCGGCGATCAGCTGCCCCTCCGCCAGCCACGCGCCGTGCACGAAGTAGTGGTTCTCGATCCGGGCGAACGCCAACGCGAACGCGTCCTGGGCGAAGTCGGCGATCAGCTCCTCGTTCGGCTCCAGAGTGATGGTGGCCGCCTCCCAGGTGCTCCAGGCCACCGCTGCCGGACGGTGCACCGTCGGGTTCGGGTCGAACAGCAGGTCGTGGTACGCCGCGATGACGTCACCACGAAAGCCTCGGCCACCCAGCGGGGCCAAGAGATCGGAGTAGCGCTCGGGGAAGAGCTGCCCCGCCCCGCCGTTGTAGTAGAAGTCGAGCTCGCTGCGGCGCAGGGTGAAGACCCCGCGCAGGACCAGCTCGGTCACCCGCTCGGGATACTGCTCGGTGTACGCCAGTGCCAATGCGCTGCCCCAGGATCCGCCGACCACCTGCCACCGGTCGACTCCCCGTGCCTCCCGAAGTCGCTCCAGATCGCCGACCAGGTGCCAGGTGGTGTTCACCGCCAGGTCGGCCGCCGGATCGCTGGCGTGGGGGATGCTGCGGCCGCACCCGCGCTGGTCCAGCAGCACGATCCGGTACCGGTCCGGATCGTGCAGCCGGCGGAAGTCAGGGATCAGCCCGCCGCCCGGCCCGCCGTGCAGGAACAGCGCGGCCTTGCCGTCGGGGTTGCCGCACTCCTCCCAATAGATCTGCTGACCGTCGCCGACATCGAGATGGCCGGACGCGTACGGCTCGATCGGGGGGTACATGGTGCTCTCCGCTCGCCCGGGCGCGCGCCCGTGTGTCTTCGGCGCGCCGCGGGGGGTCCAAGGGGGTCGTCCCCCCTTCCGTTCGATGGGCGCGCGCCCGTGTGTTGTTGGCGCGGCGCCGGGGGTTCAAGGGGGTCGTCCCCCTTCCTTTCGATCAGTAGGTTTCGTCGTCGGGGACGATGTGCATGGCCGCTTCCTCGGCCGAGGCGGCCCCGGCGTCGATGCCCGCATCGATGCCGACCATGTCCTTGTCCACGTCAGGACCGATGCCCTGGTTGGGGTCGATCAGCCGCCCGGCCCGCTCGTCCCCGACCTCCCCGTCGTCGACGTTCTCCAGCTCGTCGCGGACGGTCAGGTTGTCCTCGGGCTCGGGCTCGGCGTACGGGTCCGGCTCCGGGACCTCCTCGCTGAGCCGGGCGTCCATGCTGTCGTGGTCGCCCTCCCGCAGCAGCACCGACGGCTTCTCCGGCGGGGAGTAGCCCTCGTCGAGCGCGTCGTCCACGCCACGGTCCTCGAGGTTGTACCCGGGCTGCAGCTGGTCCTGGTCCAGCTGCTCGGAACGGTCGTCACTGACGGTGTTGTCGGCGTAGTCGCTCATGGCCTCAGCCTGCCACGGGTCGGCCTGCCGACCCGACGGCGACCCCTCGCCGGCGCCGGTGGTCGTCAGGCCCGGTCGAACCGCATGTCCATCCAGGCCACCCACTCGCCGTCGACCTCGCGTTCCCAGAGCGTGGTCATGTGGGTGGGCCCGGCCTCGGGACGCAACCAGCTCCGGATGCCCTCGCCCTGCAGGAGCAGCAGGCCGGGCTCGGCAAGAGTCAGCACCATCCGGCTCGGAGAGTCGTCGGTGTCGAACGCGTGCATCTGCCAGCCGCCGGTCGGCTCGTCCCGCCCGCCGATGAGCTCCAGGGCACGGGCGGGCTGGTCGCCGATCAG
>DASQVF010000297.1:0-12659 GCA_035640915.1 Propionibacteriaceae bacterium | reverse complement strand
ACGGTGCCCTCCGGTCCCCGTACGCCGTCCCGTCCCGGTTCTGGTCCCGGGCGGGGACGCCCGCGCGCCCGCGCGACCACCCGCCGGTCCCCGGCGACGGCCGGCGGTGCCGAGGAGCCGGTGGCGGTTACCGTGGCCGCCGCGGTGCCGGCCCGCCGGGGACCGAGCAGCCTGACCGCCCGGGCCATCGCCCTGACCGTGGTGCTGCTGATCCTCACCATCTCCTACGCCTCCAGCCTGCGCATCTACTTCGCGCAGGCCTCCGACATCGCCGCCACCGAGGCCGAGATCGCCGAGCGGCAGCAGCGCATCGCCGAGCTGGAGGGCGAGCTGGCCCACTGGCAGGACGAGGAGTACGTGAAGACCCAGGCCCGGCAGCGACTGGGCTGGGTGGTGCCCGGCGAGACCGGCTACAAGGTGGTCGACGCCGAGGGCAAGCCGCTGGGCGGAGGTGCGGAGATCAGCGGTGAGGCGACGACAGTGGCCGAACCGGAAGACGCATGGTGGGCCACGCTCTGGGGCTCGGTCGCCGCCGCCGACGCACCGGCCCCGGTCCCGGCACCCGAGGCTGGCCCGGACAAGCCCATCACCGTGGACACCACCCCTCGCTGAGATGCGCGCTGAGCTCGTCGAAGCGTGCACAACGTGCCCTTCGACAGGCTCAGGGAGCAGAACGAGAGAGGAACTCCTCGACCGCCGCGGCGGTGGGCAGGCTCGGGCTGGCCCCGCGTACGGTCACCGCGAGCGCGGCCGCCGCCATGCCGCGGCGCAGCGCCTCCGGCAGCTCGCTTCCCCGGCTCAGCGCGGCCCCCAGGGTGCCGGTGAAGGCGTCGCCGGCCGCCGTGGTGTCCACCGGCTCGACCGGGTACGCCGGCAGCTCGGTCACGCCGTCCGCCTCCACCACGACAGCGCCGCGTTCGCCAAGGGTGATCACCGCCGTCTCGACGCCGCGATCGAGGAACCACCGTCCGGCCTCGGCGGCCGACGCGGCATCGCGGACCGACGTCCCCGTTATGGCCGAGGCCTCGTGCTGGTTCGGCTTGGTCAGGCGCACGCCGGCCCAGATGTCCTCGGGCAGCGGCGAGGCCGGCGCCGGTGCCGGGTCGAGGATCAGCAGCAGACCCAGTTCCGGCGACAGCGCTGCCACCCGCTGCAGCACCGCCACCGGAGACTCCAGCTGCATCAGCACCACCGACACCCGCGCCCGGACGGCGCGCAGGGCACGCTCGACCTCGTCGGCGCCGAGACGGTCGTTGGCGTTGCCCAACAGCACGATGTCGTTCTCGGCGGTCGCGGTGTTGACCCGGATGTGGGCGACCCCGGTCGGGCCGTCGACCGCCAGCACGGCCGTGGTGTCCACGCCGGCCTCGGCCAGACCCGTCCGGGCCAGCTCGGCGAACGGGTCCTGTCCGACCGCGCCGATCATTCGCGTCGGCGCCCCGGCGCGGGCCGCGGCCAGGGCCTGGTTCGCCCCCTTGCCGCCCAGCACCATGGAGAACCGCTCGCCGACCACGGTCTCGCCCGGCCGGGGCGGCCGCGAGACGAACGCGGTCAGGTCGACGTTGATGCTGCCCACCACGGCGACTCCGCCGGCACCCGCCATGCCCGCAGCCTAACGAGGGCCGGCTGCCAGAATGGCCCGCGTGCTGGAACCCATGACGGAGGCGGACGAGGCGGCGGTGACCGCTCAGCTGGAGCGTCCTGCGCGCGGCGTGGCCGGCATCGCCTACCGGTGCCCCTGCGGCCGGCCGGCGGTGGTGGCCACCCGACCCCGGCTGCCGGACGGCACGCCCTTCCCGACCACCTACTACTTGACCTGCCCCCGGGCCACCACGGCCTGCTCGACGCTGGAGGCGAGCGGGCTGATGGCGGAGATGACCGCGCGGCTGCAGTACGACGACCAGCTCGCCGACCGCTACCGGCGCGCCCACCAGCACTACCTGCACGACCGGGAGCAGCTCGGCTGGGTACCCGAGATCGCCGAGGTCAGCGCCGGCGGCATGCCGGACCGGGTGAAGTGCCTGCATGCCCTGGCGGCGCACTCCCTGGCGGCCGGCCCGGAGATCAACCCGCTGGGGGACGAGACGGTCACCGCGATCGGGGAGTTCTGGGCCCGGCCCTGCCTGGAGGAGGACCAGTGACCGGGGTCGCGGCCGTGGACTGCGGCACCAACTCGCTGCGGCTGCTGATCGCCGATCCGGACGCCGAGCGGAGGCTGGTCGAGCGGGTGCGGCGGACCGAGATCGTCCGGCTCGGCCAAGGGGTCGACGCCACGGGCGAGTTCCATCCCGACGCGCTGCGGCGGACCTTCGCGGTGGTGGAGGAGTACGCGGCCCTCATCCGGGCGGAGGGCGTACCGGTCGAGCGCGTCCACTTCGTCGCCACCTCGGCGTCGCGGGACGCGCGTAACCGGGACGAGTTCTTCACCGGGGTGCGCGACCGCCTCGGGGTCAGCCCCGACGTGATCAGCGGCGACCGGGAGGCCCGACTGTCCTTCACCGGAGCCCTGAGTGGAGTGCGAGCGAGCGCGGACCCGGTGCTGGTGATGGACATCGGCGGCGGGTCGACCGAGCTGATCCTGGGTTCGGCGGTGGGGGAGATGAGCTACGCCGTCTCGCTGGACATCGGCTCGGTCCGGATGACCGAGCGCTTCCTCAAGGCAGGTCCGCCGGAGCCGGAGGCGGTGGCGGCCGCGTCCGCGTACATCGACGGCCTGCTGGACCGTTCGGGCGTCGACTTCGCCCGCGTGCAGACCTGGATCGGGGTCGCGGGCACCGCCACCACCCTGGCCGGGGTGTATCTGGAGCTGCCCGCCTATGACCGATCGCGGGTGCACGGGCTGCTCATCCCGGCCGAGCACGTGGCCGGCTGGGCCCGTCGGCTGCAGACGATGACGGTGGAGCAGATCCGGGCGCTGCCCTCGATGCATCCGGGCCGCGCCGACGTGATCACCGGCGGCACCCTCATCGCCAGTCGGGTCGGGGCGCGTACGCCGGCGCCGGGCCTGCTGGTCAGTGAGTCCGACATCCTGGACGGAATAGCGCTGGAGCTCCTCTCCCACTGAGCCACCGCAAGGGGGGCGACCCCACTTGAACCCCCGCGGGCGTGCCGTGTGGACGTGGAAGTGGCCACGCCCCGGGCTGGCAGAATGCGCGGGTGGACTCGCTGGCGATCACCGTGGTCGGACACGACCGGCCCGGCATCATCGCGCGGACGGCCGAGGTGCTGTCGGCGTACCGGATGAACCTCGAGGACTCCTCGATGACACTGCTCCGCGGGCACTTCGCGATGACCCTGGTCTGTGCCGGCGAGGCCGATCCGGCCGAGGTCGAGCAGGCACTCGTCGCTGCCGTGGATCCCTCGCTGGCCGTCACGGTGCGCCCGGTGCCCGAGGAGGACGAGCCGGTCCCGGTCGGCTCCACCTATCTGGTCACGGTGCACGGCGCGGACCGGCTGGGCATCGTGGCCCGGCTGGCCGGGACCATCGCGGCAGCGGGAGGCAACATCACCGACCTGACCACGCGGCTGACCGGGACGCTCTACGTGCTGGTCGCCGAGGTCGACCTGCCGCCGGCCACCGACGCGGGGGCGCTGCAGGCGGCGCTGACCGGGGCCGGTCATGAGCTGGGCGTGGACGTCACGGTGCGCCGGGTCGAGAACGACGACCTGTGACCCTCACCCTGCCCGTGCTGCCGGAGGGCCGGGTCCGCGAGGTGGTCCGCGCCCCCGACCCGGTGCTGGCCGAGCCCGGCCCGGCCCTGGACCCGACCGACCCCGACGTGGGGCAGCTCTGCGCCGACCTGGTGGCCACGATGCGCGTGTCGCCCGGCTGTGTCGGTCTCGCCGCCCCGCAGATCGGCGTTCCCGGACAGGCGTTCTGCGTCGACGTCTCCAGCCATCCCAAGGCCCGGACCGCGCACGGGCTGATCGTCCTGGTCAACGCCGAGATCGCCACGGCCAGCCGATACGAGAAGGGGCGCGAGGGGTGCATGTCGGTGCCGGACCTCACCGGTGACGTCAAGCGGGCGACCCGGCTGACCGTCACCGGGAGGCTGCCGCTGACCGGCCAGCCGGTGACTCTGACGACCGACGCGTTCGAGGCGCGGGCCCTGCAGCACGAGATCGACCACTGTGTCGGGCTGCTGTTCCTGGACCGGGTGATCGGCGCCCACGCGATCTTCAGCCGGAAGGTCTATCTCGACCCGTCGTAGTGTCCGGCAGGTACGCTTCGGCGCGATGACGTTCCTGGCCCAGCGCCTACGCCAGATCGTGACCCAGCGCTGGGTGAGGGCGCTGCTGATGACCCTGGCCGCCGCGCTGGCGGCGGCCCCGCTGGCCCTCGCCTGGGGTGCGGGCCACGCCCGCGTCGAGGACTATCTCGGTCCGCACCGGGCCACGTTCGCCAGCAACTACTCCGGTGAGCTGGAGATCGACCTCGGTCCGATCGGCAACGCCTTCCTGCCCAGCCCGATCGCACCCCTGGGCGCCGTGGTCACCGTGCGCGGGATCGGCGCTCCCGCCGAGCCGGTGGGTGCGCTGCTGTCGGAGCGGACGCTGACCGCCTACACCAGCCTGTACACCGACCCCGCCGGCGTCACCCAGGGCATCGTGGAGCGGCTTTGGCAGAGCGCGCTGGCCCGGGCCGCGGTGGCGGAAGGGGCGCTGCTGCTGGTCTTCGTGGCCTTCTGGCGCCGGGACCGGCTGCTGGCGCCGGTACTCGCCGCCCGGCTGACCAACCGCCGGGCGCTCCTGGCGTACGCCACCGTGCTCGTCCTGGTCGTCGGCTCGGTGCTCATCCCCAACCCGCGGCCCGGGCTGCGCATCCCGATCGCGGCGGCTGCGAACGACGCCCGGTTCGCCTCGCTGACCGTGGACAGCGTGCTGTTGGCCGATCTGCTGGACCGGGGTATCAAGGGCATCACCTTGCTGGCCGCCCGGCAGCAGCAGGCCGTGGACGACTATGTCGCCACTGCCACGCTCAGCCTCGCCGACCAGCTCCCCGCCCTCCCCGCCCCGCGCCGTGACGAGACCATGGTGCTGGGCCTGTCCGACCTGCACTGCAACCAGGCGACCACCGAGCTGATCACCCGCCTCGCAGCGGTGACCGACGCGTCGCTGGTGATCAGCGCAGGTGACGACACGGTCAACGGCACCGCCGCCGAGCGCGGCTGTGTCACCCGGGAGGCGGCGATCGCCGGCGGGCGGCCGTTCCTGGTCGCTACCGGCAACCATGACTCAGATCTGACCGAGCAGCAGATGGCCAGCGAGCAGATGGTCGTGCTGGACGGTGCGCCGGTGCAGGCGGCCGGGATCACGGTGCTCGGCGACGACGACCCGGAGCACAACATCCCGTTCAGCGTCGAACGGGTCCGGGACCGGGCCGAGACCGAGGAGGAGATGGCGCAGCGACTCGTCGAGGTGGCGCGGGGGCGGCAGACCGACATCCTGGTCGTGCACCAGCCGGCCGCCGCGAAGGTGGTGATGGCCACGCCGGACCTGCCGGCCCGGCTGGTGCTCTGGGGCCACTTCCACTCCGAGGTCGGTCCGACCGTGGTCAGCCACGCCGACGGGTCCTGGTCGGTCGGGATGCGGCAGGGCACGGCGGGCGGCGTACGCCAGCCCATCGCTACCTCGTTCAGCACCCCGTTCTCGCCGCCACTGATCACCGCCGACGTGTACTTCTACTTCCTGGACTCCGCGACGGGCCTGGTGACCGGGGTGCAGCCGGTGCGCTTCCGGCCGGACGGAAGGGTGGCGATCGAGGACCGGATCCGGACCGGTGACCTGTCTCAGCTGCCGCCGGAGACGCGGGTCAAGCTGGGGGCGTCGCCATCGCCGTCGCCGACCGCGGCCGAGGCCACCCGGCGCTGAGTCTCCGACAAGAGCTCGGGACTTCCCCCACCAGCCCATAGGCTGGCCAGCGGCGTACGCCCCCGTAGCCCAACGGCAGAGGCAGGCGGCTTAAACCCGCTCCAGCATGGGTTCGAATCCCATCGGGGGCACCACCTCCGCGACCGGGGTCACAGCCGATTCCCAGCCCGGAAGAATCCACGAACCACCGGCGTTACGTACACTGAATCCAGCGCACCACCGCGGTGCGTGACCTCAGGAGGAACACAAGAATGTTGCGCAGTTCGAACCCCGTCCTCTCCCGCCAGGACGCGTTCACACCCGCAGCACCGCAGTACGGCCAGAGCCCGTACGGCTACCACCCGCAGTACCCCGGTCAGGGGCCGGTGCAGACCACCGAAGGGCGGATGACCTTCGACGACGTGGTGACCAAGACCGCGATCACCATGGCCGTGCTCGTGGTCACCGCGGCGCTGGCCTGGTACGCGATTCCGGACACCCTGATGCTCCCGGCCCTGATCCTGTCGGCCCTGGTCGGCTTCCTCGTGGTGCTGGTCGTCGCGTTCCGCCGGGTGGTCAACCCGACACTGGTGCTGGTGTACGCCGCGATCCAGGGCGTCTTCATCGGCATGATCAGCAAGTACTTCGAGAGCCTGTACGACGGCATCGTCGCCCAGGCGGTGCTCGGCACGTTCGCTGCGGCAGGGGTGACACTGGCCGCGTACAAGTTCTTCAACATCCGCGTCACGCCGAAGTTCCAGAAGATCGTGATCATCGCCACCATCGCGTTCGCGGTGGCCATGCTGCTCAACTTCGTGCTGGCGCTGGTCGGCGTCAACCTCGGTCTGCGGGACGGGGGCACCGGCCCGGTCAGCCTGCTGGCCGTCGGTGTCGCTCTGCTCGGTGCCGTGCTCGCGGTGCTGAACCTGGTCCTCGACTTCGACTACATCGAGCAGGGGGTCGCCATCGGCGCCCCGGCCCGTGAGTCCTGGCGGGGTGCCTTCGGCCTCACCGTGACCATGGTCTGGCTCTACATCGAGATTCTGCGGCTGCTGTCCTACCTCCGCCGGTAACCGGCCGCCCGCAAGACCTTCAGGGCCGTCGCCTCCACGAGGTGGCGGCCCTGTTGCTTGCCCGCTGACAGGTTTCCGAGACATATGTGGCCGGCACTACAGTCACCTCGTGCAGTACGCGAACAACCTGATCGAGCTGGTCGGCAACACCCCACTGCTTCGGCTGTCGAAGGTGACCGATGGGGCAGCGCCGCTGGTGCTGGCCAAGCTGGAGCATCTCAATCCGGGCGGGTCGGTGAAGGACCGGATCGCGGTCAAGATGGTCGACGCGGCCGAGCGCGAGGGCCTCATCAAGCCGGGCGGCACCATCGTCGAACCAACCAGCGGCAACACCGGAGTGGGCCTGGCGATCGTGGCCCAGGCCCGCGGTTATCAGTGCGTGTTCGTCTGCCCCGACAAGGTCAGTGAGGACAAGCGAAACGTGCTGGCCGCGTACGGGGCCCGGGTGGTGGTCTGCCCGACCGCGGTGGAGCCGGAGCACCCGGACTCCTACTACTCGGTCTCCGACCGGCTGACCCGCGAGATCGAGGGCGCCTGGAAGCCGGACCAGTACAGCAACCCCAACAACCCGGCCAGCCACTACGAGACCACCGGTCCGGAGATCTGGGCGCAGACCGAAGGCCGGATCACCCACTTCGTGGCCGGGATCGGGACCGGCGGCACGATCAGCGGCGCCGGGCGCTATCTCAAGGAGGTGTCCGGCGGCGCGGTCCAGGTGATCGGCGCCGACCCGGAGGGCTCGGTGTACTCCGGCGGCTCGGGCCGGCCCTACCTGGTGGAGGGGGTGGGGGAGGACTTCTGGCCGACCACCTATGACAAGAGCATCGCCGACCGGATCCTGGCGGTCTCCGATGCCGACTCCTTCGCCATGACCCGGCGGCTGGCCCGGGAGGAGGCGTTGCTGGTCGGCGGCTCCTGCGGCATGGCCACGGTGGCCGCCGTCCGGCTGGCTCACGAGGTCGCCGACCCGAACGCTGTGGTGGTGGTGCTGCTGCCCGACTCGGGCCGCGGCTATCTCGGCAAGATCTTCAACGACACCTGGCTGAGCCGCTACGGCTTCGCCCCCCGTTACACCACTGAGCGGGTGGTCGGCGACGTGCTGCGGGAGAAGTCCGGCGCCCTGCCCACCCTGGTGCACACCCACCCCAGCGAGACCATCGCCGAGGCGGTGAACATCCTGCGCGAGTACGGGGTGAGCCAGATGCCGGTGGTGCGGGCCGAACCGCCGGTGATGGCCGCGGAGGTGGTGGGCTCGGTCAGCGAACGGGGCCTGCTGGGCGCGTTGTTCTCCCGGAAGGCCCGCCCGGCGGACCGGGTCAGCGCGGCGATGGAGGCCTCGCTGCCGATGGTCGGCGCCACGGAGCCGGTGGCCAAGGCGGTGCAGGTCCTGGTCGAGGGCGACGCGCTGCTGGTGCTGGACGACGGTAAGCCGGTCGGGGTGCTGACCCGGCAGGACCTGCTCAGCGACATCAAGATCTAGACCGAGACACCCTTCGACAAGCTCAGGGCGCATCGGGGCTTGTGCCCTGAGCCTGTCGAAGGGCGCACCTACGGCTGGCGACCTAGGCCTCCGACGTGGGCAGAAGCTGGCTGAGGATCATCATCCAGTTGGCCGTCCAGCCGACTCCGGTCCAGTCGTCGAGCTCGACCCAGCGGGCGGAGGCGGTGCTGCCGCCGTGGTCGAGCACGACAGGGTCGGTGGGGTCCGGACAGTCGGCGCGGTAGATCAGCCGGACCGCGTGGAAGTCCTCGATCATGCCGCCGGGGTTGCGGCCGATCCAGTGCCCGGTCTGCACCTTGGTCAGCTCGCCGAGCACGATCTGTTGCGCGGTCTCCTCGGTGACCTCGCGGCGGACGCACTGCACCGGCGACTCATGGTCGTCCAGGCCGCCGCCGGGCATCCCCCAGCGACCGGGCACCGCCGTCTGGTTGGAGTACTCGGTGGCCAAGAGCCCGCGTCGGGACAGCACCACGGCGTACGCCGCCACCCGTTGCCGGGTCACCGGCACCACGTCGTCGCTGATGATCAGGCCGGCGTCCGTCCGTGGCGGCAGGGCCTGCGGCCGCGACTCACCACGGAGCGGCCGGACCCGGACGTGCAGGGCGAGGTCGTCGCCCTGCCAGCCGGCCTTCAGCGGCCGCACCGCTCGGTACCCCTGATCGAAGACGACGATGGCCGGATCGGCACCGTGATCGAGCGGCGTCGAGAATGCGGTCGTGCCGTCCTCGGTCACCCCGACAATTCGCAGGGCCACGTCTCCTCCTCGCCGCCCCTGGCTCCCCTGGTCAGCCTTCGTTCCAGTCTGTCAGTCAACGGGACCCGCTGGGGTAGCGTTGGCCGACGTGGCGTTCGGAGGCGGGCGATGATCCCGGCCCTCGCCTACGTCGTACTCGTCCTGGCCGGTGTGGCCGTGATCTGGGGCATCGCCACCACCATCGCCGACAAGCCGCCGGGTAAGGCCCAGCTGCTGTTCGCCGCCGCCGTCTGGCTGGTCACCCTGGTCCAGTCGGTCGTCGCCGGCATCCGGCTGGCGGCCGGTTTCCGCCCGCAGTCCCCCGCCACCCTGATCGGCTACCTGATCGGGATCGTGCTGCTGATCCCGGTGGCCTGGTTCTGGGCGAACACCGAGCGCACCCGGTACTCCGGGCTGGTGCTGGCGGTGGCCGCCCTCGCGGTGCTGGCGATGACCCTGCGGCTGCTGACGCTGTGGATCCCCGCAGCGTGACCGAGTCCACGGAGCCGGCGCCGCGGACCAGCTCCGGCGCCGGCCGTGCGCTGGTCGCGGTGTACGGCCTGTTCGCCTTGGCGGCCACCGCCCGGGCCGGTGTCCAGCTGGTCACCCGGTTCGACGAGGCGCCGCTGGCCTACCTGCTGTCGGCGGTCGCCGGAGTGGTCTACCTGGTGGCGACGGTCACGCTGGCCCGGGGCGACCGGACCTCGCGGCGGGTCGCGTGGGTAGCGATCGGGCTCGAGCTGGTCGGGGTGCTGACCGTGGGCACCCTCAGCGTCCTGGACCCAGCCGCCTTCCCGCGGGCGACGGTGTGGTCGGCGTACGGCATCGGCTACGGGTTCGTGCCGCTGGTGCTGCCGGTCCTCGGTCTGCTCTGGCTGGCGCGGACCAGGCCGACCAGAGGCTGATCAGCGCAGCAGGTCGGCGTAGTCCGGATGTCGCCGGATCCAGGCTGTGATGAACGGGCAGTGCACGACGACCCGGCGGTCTCGGGCCCGGCTGTCGTCGAGCGCCTCCCGGGCCAGCTGGCTGCCCGCGCCTTGGCCCTCGTACTCGGGGTCGACCTGCGTGTGGGTGAAGGTGATGGAATCGCCGGACAGCCGGTACGCGGCGACGCCGATCAGCCTGTCGCCGTCGTAGAGGTCGTAGCGGGACTCATCCGCGTTGTCGCTCACCGAAAAGGGCACGAGACCTGAGCCTAACCGGCATTGCCTCTGGCCTCGGCGCAGCCGCCGTCGCTAGGCTGAAATATGACCGGAATCAAGAACATCGTCGTCGGGGTTGACGGGTCGGACAGCAGTCGGGAGGCCCTGCGCTGGGCGTACGACGAAGCTGCTCACCATGGCGCCTCTCTCACTGCGATCGCCACCTGGCATCCGCCGGCAATGCCCATGACTCCGCCCTACGGCTCGCTGCCGCCTGCGGGCTATACCGACCAGCCACGGCAGGACGCCCTCGACCTGCTCGAGCGGTTCGTGATGGATCTCGAGGTCCGTGAGCCGGCGGTGGACGTCCGGACCGCGGTCGAGGAGGGCAACCCGGCCGAGGCGCTGATCGAGCGGTCGAAGGAGGCCGACCTGGTGGTGGTCGGGTCTCGGGGTTACGGAGGATTCAAGGGAATGCTGCTGGGCTCGACCAGCCAGCACCTGGTCGCCCACGCCGACTGTCCCGTCGTCGTCGTCCGCTGAGCTGGCCCAACCCCAACGAAGGCAACAAGAAGCCCCGGTCGACCACCTCGTCGACCGGGGCTTCCTTACGACACTAGGTCAGCTGGGCCAGGGCCGAGGTCTGGATCACCAGCACATCACAGTTGGCCTTCTGCACGATCTCTCGCGGCACTGATCCGAGCGCCTCGCCCGCCTGCGCACCAAGTCCCCGGTTCCCCACGACGATCAGACTGGCGGGACTCTGACCGGCCACCCGGAGCAGGGCCTCGGCGGGTCGGCCGGGAACCACGGCCTGCTCGACCGCCCGGATCCGGTCAGAAGTCAGCTCTCTCACCGAGGCGTGCAGTGCCGCCCGAGCCGCCTCCTCGCCGTAGATCAGCTGCCGACCGTCCGCCGTGGTTGTCTGCTGATCGGCACTGCCGGGCTCGTACGCGCTGACCACCACAATCCTCGCCTCGGCGGCCGCCGCCACCTCGTGCGCGCGGGCCACCGCGTACAGCGCGGACGGCGAGCCGTCCGAGCCGACGATCACCCGGTCGTAGACCGTGATCTCGCGGTGCGCGCCGAGCGGCATGACCGGCGACTCCTCGTCGGACTTCGGCGGGTTGACCCACAGGATGGCAATGGCGGCGCAACCGAGCAGCACGCCGGCGAGCAGGATCGCGTTGGTTCCCCGGTTGCCGAGCAGGTTTTCGAAGATCCAGCCGAAGGTGAGCGTCTGGATCAGCATCGGGACCACGATCATCATGTTCAGGATCCCCATGTACACACCGGTGCGTTCCCGGGGGACCATGCTCGCCACCATCAGGTACGGGACGCCGACCATGCTGGCCCAGCAGATACCGAGGCCGATCATGGGGATTAGGGTCAGCCACTGTGTGTTGATCGTCGACAACCAAGCCAGAGAGAGAGCCGCCAGCGCCAGGGTGCCGGCGTGCACCTTCTTGCCGCCGAAGCGATGGCACAACGGCAACAGGAACATCGCGGAGAGCATCGTGACGAAGTTGTATCCGCCGTTCATCAGGCCACTCCAGCCGGCCGCCTCCTCGTACTGTGGGCTGTCCGGGCCTGCGCCCCAGACCGACTCGACCACGCTGACGCTGACGAACTGCCAGTAGATGAACATCGCGTACCACTGGAACAGGAACGCCAGGCCGATCTTGTGCATGCCGATGGGCATCACCTTCACGGCGTCGGCGATCTCGGCAATCGTGGCGCGGGGGCTCTTGGACGACGACCGGATCTGTGCCAGCTCCTGCTCGCTCGGCGTGATCTCCTTGGTCCGAATCATGGCGAGGCCGACCGTGATGATGGCGCAAACCGCACCGAACCAGAAAACGACGAACACCCAGGTGGGCACGCCAGCCTCGGAGGAGCCGGTGAGGAGCTGCTGGAAGACGTACAGCGACACGTTCGCCAGCACCGCCCCGGCACCGGTGAACATGCTCTGGATCAGGAAGCCCTTGGGTATCTGTGACTTACGCAGCCGGTCGGAGATCAACGCCCGGTACGGCTCCATGGAGGTGTTGTTCCCCGCGTCCACCAGCCAGAGGCAGACCACCGCCATCCACAGCGCGGTCACCAACGGGAAGAGGAACAGGATGGCGATCATCACCACGGCGCCGCCGAGGATGTACGGCTTGCGCTTTCCCCACCTGGGACTCCACGTCTTGTCGCTCATCGCGCCGATGAACGGCTGGATCAACAAGCCGGTGATCGGGCCGGCGATGTTGAGGATCGGCAGGCTGTGCGCGTCCGCCCCCAAGAACAAGAAGATGGGGTTCACCGCGCTCTGGGTGAGCCCGAAGCTGAACTGGACGCCGAAGAACCCGAGGTTC
>DASQVF010000296.1:0-5994 GCA_035640915.1 Propionibacteriaceae bacterium | reverse complement strand
CGCCTGGGCCGACGCGCTGGCCGCCCATGTCGACTACTCCGACATGATCACCGGGGCCCTGTGGTCGGTCGGCTACGCCATCGTGCTTGTGGGGTTCGCCTTCCGGTCCTTCCTGGGCAAGGACATCACCAGTTGACCGGTATCACGTCGGGGGCATCCGGCTCACAGTCTCAAGACGTTCATCCCCCGAAAGGCTCGACCATGCTCGGATTCCTCCCCCGGATGCCGCGAACGCGATCCGCCGCCGCCCCTCTGCTCGTCCGGGACCGTCGCGCGACTCCGACCGAGACCTCGTTCCCGCTCGCCGTGGCGACGATCGACTCGGCCGAGACCTTCGCCGCGATCTCCACCCCGGCCGGCGACCTGGTGGCCAACGGGAGGATCGCCAAGTTCCTCATCGACCGGCGCAACCCCGCCGCGCCGGTCATCCGGTTCGTCAACGGCAACTTCACCGACGGCTCCGGTGAGGTGCCGGACGAGGCGAAGTTCCACTTCTTCTTCGGCCGGGCCGCGTTCGATGTCCCGGAGCCGCTCGCGGTGTTCAACCAGGTCACCTACTTCGTCCAGGACAAGCGCTACGTCGCGGGCTCTGTGCACACCTACCTGCTGGACGGCGGAACGGAGCCGATCTTCGCCGTGCAGTTCTACCCCCAGGACGTGGCGCGCGAGCACACGGTGCTCGAGGCGGTCCAGGTGGTGGCCGACCAGATCACCATTCCGGGTGCCCGGCTGGCCTTTGTGCCTACCGGGACCCAGCAGACGGTGGCCGAGGTGACCGACGACCTGACGGCGCTCGGCCTCGAAGTGGTCGGGCTGGACCGGATTCTCGGCTCGATCGTCTACCTGCCACTGAACGTCGGCGAGGCATGGGGACACCTGCGGATCTTCCCGGCGGAGCTCGACGAGCTGCGGCCGACCGACATCCCGATCTTCGACGAGCTGCCGCTGGACCTGTCCGTGGTCGCCGGCACCATGACCAGGGCGGTGCAGGACACCAACTCCCACGTGAACCTGAAGTCCAAGGAACGGGGTACGCCCAACGCGGTGCTGCGCGACGCCGGCCCCGATCACCCGCGGCTCGCGCCGTTCGCGGACCAGCCGGTGCATCTGGTGGTCGGACGGGACGACTTCTCGATCGAACCGACGACCGAGGAGGTCGTCGCGCAGAAGCTGGCCGAGAAGCTCGATCGCCCGCTGGTCGCGCTCGAGTGGGAGCCCGAGACCGAGCTCCGCTCGTATGCGGAGATGGCCGCCGGTAGCAGCGCTCAGGCTCTCGTGTCCTCCACCCGCTACGGCGGCAAGGCGGCCAACCTCGGCTTCCTCACCCACCGGGACGTGCTGGGCACGGTGGACGATCCCGGCAGCCCCAGCGCCGAGCGCGGGTACAACGTGGTGCCCGCGGGCTTCGGCGTGCCGCTGCAGGCGTACGCCGACTTCGTCTCGCACCCGCCGAACTCCGACATCCGGGCCCTGATCGAGAAGCTGGTCTCCGACGTGCAGGGCGGCCAGCTGTCGCCGAAGGAGCTGGCCAGGCGCTCGGAGGAGGTGCAGCACGCGTTCCTGGCCGGATCCTTCCCGCCCGGGGCGCTGGAGGCGATCCGGGCCAAGCTCGACGAGGTGCTGCCCGGGGTGGAGAAGATCAAAGTGCGCTCCAGCGCCAATGCCGAGGACATCCCCAACTTCGACGGCGCCGGCCTGCACGACAGCTTCGCGGCCGACACCGGCAAGCGCGACCGGCCGATCGGGTCCTGCCTGGTCGAGGAGGACGACGACGAGCCGGGCGGCGAGGTCAAGCGCAAGGTCAGGCCGAAGTCGGTGGGCTGCGCCGTCAAGGGGGTCTACGCCAGCCTGTGGAACAAGCGGGCGGTCGAGGAGCGGTTCTTCGCCCGCATCGACCAGACCGACATCGCGATGGGGCTGGCGATCGTGCCGGCGTACGACCTCGAGTCCGAGATCGCGGCGAACACCGTGGTGGTCACCCGGGTGCTGAACACCGACGACGTGTTCGGCTACTCGCTGTCGGTGCAGCAGGGCAACAACCTGGTCACCAACCCCGACCCGGGAACCCACTCGGAGGTCACCATCGCCGCCTTTCTCGGCGACGACGAGCCCACCAGCCTCACCGTGACCCGCTTCGCCAAGCCGGCACCCGACGCGCCGGAGCGGACCGAGCCGGTGCTAGCTCGCGAGCGGATGCTGGAGCTGGTCGACGTGGCCAAGGCAGTCGAGGAGGCGTACTGCCGGGCCAAGCCGGGCTACTACCCGAACTGCCGCGTGGTCACGTCGGCGAACGACAAGGACGCCGCGCTGGATCTGGAAGCCAAGATCCTGGAGAACGGGCATCTGGTCTACAAGCAGGTCCGGGAGTTCGGCGGCCGCTGAGCACTGGTTCGATGGATACTGATGTCCGTGAGCGAGCTGCTACAGGTGGCCCAGCACGCCGAGGACCTGGACCGGGCCCGGGCGTTCTACGCCAAGCTGCTCGGTTCGGAGCCGGCCGGGTTCTTCGACCCGCCCGGGCTGCTGTTCTTCCGGGCCGGCGGGGTTCGGCTGCTGCTGGAGAAGGGTGCCCCCAGCGCGATGATCTACCTCAAGGTCGACGATGTCGCCGCTACGGTCGAGGCGCTGCGGGCCGACGGGGTGGAGATCGTCGCCGAGCCGCATCTGATCTTCACCCACCGCGACGACCGGCTGGGCCCCGCCGGCACCGAGGAGCGGATGGCCTTCCTCCGGGACTCGGAGGGCAACCTCGTCGGGCTGGTCGGCCACGACCCGATTCCGCAGCCCTGAGCCGCTGCATTCGCGTAGTCGCGCCGGAGTCTGGCACACTGGAACGTCGCGTCGTGCCGTACGACGCCGTTCCCGCACGCATTCAGGAGTAACCACACCCGTGGCTGTGAAGATTCGTCTCAAGCGTCTCGGCAAGATCCGGTCGCCCCACTACCGCATCGTGGTCGCCGACTCCCGCACCAAGCGGGACGGTCGCGCCATCGAGGAGATTGGCAAGTACCACCCAAAGAACGACCCGTCGGTGATCGAGGTCGACTCCGAGCGCGCGCAGTACTGGCTCTCCGTCGGGGCGCAGCCCAGCGAGGCCGTGGTCGCGCTGTTCAAGCGGACGGGTGACTGGCAGAGGTTCTCGGGCGACACCTCGCCGTCCGGCGTCGACCCGCAGCGCGAGAAGCCGAACAAGCTGGACGTCTTCAACGCCGCGCTGGCCGAGATCGGTGGCGAGGCCCGGTCCGCCGCGACAACGAAGAAGACGGCGCCGTCCCGCCGGTCGGAGCCGACGGTGGAGGGCACCCCGGCCGAGGCCCAGGAGGCGGCGGACGCCGGAGTGGCGGCCGCTGACGACCAGGGCTGACGTGCTCGCGGACGCGCTGGAGCACCTGGTGCGCGGGATCGTCACGCATCCCGACGACGTCACCGTCAAGGACAAGGACCTGCGGCACGGGCGCATGCTCGAGGTCCGGGTCAATCCCGACGACATCGGCAAGGTGATCGGCCGGTCCGGACGGACCGCGACCGCGCTGCGCACGGTGATCTCCGCCCTGGCCGGACGGGAGTCGGTGCGGGTGGACTTCGTCGACGTGGACCGGCCGCCCCGGCGGGGCACCGGAGGCGGGCGGGGTCGCCGGTCCTGACCGGCGGGCGCGGTGACCGGCCGATGGATCGAGGCAGGGGGGACGACCCCGCTGGACCTCCGTTGACGCTGGAAGTCGTCGTCGGCGTGGTCGGTCGGCCCCACGGTGTACGCGGTGAGGTGGCCGTCGAGCCGCGAACCGACGAGCCGGACCGCCGGTTCGCCCCCGGGCAGCAGCTCCGGTCCGAGGGTTCGCCGCGCACTCTCACCGTGGCATCGATGCGCTGGCACTCCGGCCGGATGCTGGTCCGGTTCGCCGACCTGGACGACCGCACCGCCGCCGAGGCGGTCCGCGGAATCCGCCTCGTGGTCGACGTCGACCCCGGCGAGCGGCCCGAGGAGCCGGAGGAGTTCTACGACCGGCAGCTGATGGGCCTCGCGGTACAGACCGCGGACGGCGTACGGGTCGGCGAGGTGGTCGACGTGCTGCACCTGCCGGCCCAGGACCTGCTGGAGATCCGGACGCCGGACGGGCTGCGGCTGGTGCCGTTCGTGACTGACCTGGTCCCCGAGGTGGACCTGGAGCGCGAGGTGCTGACGGTCGCGGACCGCGAGGGGCTGCTGACCGAGAGCGACGGGGGTTAGCCCGCCGATGCGGATCGACGTGGTTTCGATCTTCCCCGACTACCTGGCGCCGCTGCGGCTGTCCCTGGTCGGCAAGGCCGCGGAGAGCGGTCTGGTGGGGTTGGGCGTCCACGACCTGCGCCGGTGGACCTACGACCGGCACCGCACCGTCGACGACACCCCCTACGGCGGCGGGGCCGGGATGGTGATGCGGCCGGAACCCTGGGGGGAGGCCCTCGATGCGCTGGCCACGCCGCAAACCCGCCTGGTGCTGCTGACGCCGGCCGGACGGACCTTCACCCAGACGACCGCGTACGAGCTGGCCACCGAGGAGCACCTGGTGCTGGCCTGCGGCCGCTATGAGGGCATCGACGCCCGGGTCGCCGAGGATGCGGCGACTCGGATGCGGGTGGACGAGCTCAGCATCGGTGACTACGTGCTGAACGGGGGAGAGGCCGCCGCCCTGGTGGTCGTCGAGGCGGTGGTCAGGCTGCTGCCCGGCGTTCTCGGCAACCCGGAGTCGCTGCGCGAGGAGTCGCACTCGCACGCCCATGCCGGGTTGCTCGAGGGGCCGGTCTACACCAAGCCGCTCGAGTGGCGGGGGCGGGCCGTGCCGGAGGTGCTGCTCAGCGGCCACCACGCCAAGATCGCGGCCTGGCGCTGGGAGCAGGCACTGGCCCGGACGCGGCAGCACCGGCCGGACCTGCTACCGGCCGGCCTGGAGGGGCTGGTGGTCACGCGCGCACAGCCCGCTGATGCCGGGGAGATCCTGACGGTCCAGCGGGCGGCGTTCCTGGCCGAGGCGCAGTGGAACGGCTCCCTCGACCTGCCGCCGCTGACCGAGACGCTCCCCGAGCTGCTGGCCACCCTCGACTCGGAGGTGGTGCTGGTCGCTCGGTCCCGGGGCCGGCTGGTGGCCAGCGTGCGCGGGGTGGTGCGGCCGGGCGGTCGCTGGTACGTGAGCCGGCTGGCGGTCGTCCCCGACCTGCAGGGGCAGGGGATCGGGAGTCACCTGATGGACGTGATCGAGAGCGTGGCGCCACCGGAGACGGCCGCCATCTCGCTGCTGACCGGGGCCGGCAGCATGCCCAACCTGAGCTTCTACCGGGCGCGCGGCTATGTGGAGACAGAGCGGTCGGTGGGTGACACCGGCATCCCGGTGGTGATCATGGAGCGGGTCCTGGCGCACGCCACCTGAGGAAGTGACGCCAGTGGCCCCCTGGACCTGCGACACGCCGGATGGCGCGGAAACGCGGGTCAGATTCTCAGGGTGGGGCTCATTCGCCGGTCTCGCCGTCGATCGCCTCCCGGAGCAGGTCCGCGTGGCCGTTGTGCCGTGCGTACTCCTCGATCATGTGGGCCAGGATCCAGCGGACGTTGCGCGGCGGGCGGGACGGGTTGGGCCGCCCGCGGGCCAGCTCACTGCCGTCGCCGAACGTGCTCAGGATCCGTCGCGACTCGGCAACCTGAGCGGAGTATGTCGTCCAGACATTGGCGACGGGGTGGCTGTCGACGTTGTGGAAGTCCCCGTCGGGGTCGTCCGCGGTGAAGTAGAAGGCGTGCTCCGGCTGCCCGTCCAGCCACTCGCAGAACCACCCGTACTCCACGTCGGTCAGGTGGCGAACCAGACCGAGCAGAGTCAGGCTGGACGTCGGGATCGCCGGGCGTTTCAGGTCCGCCTCGCTCAGCCGGGCGCACTTCATCACGAGGGTGGCCCGGTGGTAGTCCAGGTACTGGCCGAGCAGGGTCAGCTCGCCGGTCTCCAGGTCGGGGTCCGCACGGGGGAT
>DASQVF010000295.1:0-3426 GCA_035640915.1 Propionibacteriaceae bacterium | reverse complement strand
CACCTCGGCCAACGGGACGCCGAGGAACGCCTCCACGTGCCGGCCGACCTCGGACAGCTCGCGGTCGTCCGCCAGCAGGTGGATCTCCTCGGCCAACCTTCGGTAGGAGCGGGCGAACTCGACGATCTCGGGATCCACATGGCGACTCTCTCACCCCTCGATGACCGGGTCGCCGGGCCCTGCCTAGGCGGCCAGATGACTCCGCGGCCAGCGCGCGACGGCCGCGGCGGCGGCCAGGACCGCCGACAGGCTCGGCTTGGGCGGCTCCTCCCGGCGTACACCGGGGTCGCGCCGCTCCCGACGGAGGTGCCGCTTCACCGTCGACAGCGAGCAGCCGAGCCGGCGGGCGATGGTCTCCAGGCTCTCGTCGGGGTGAGCGTGCCGCAGCCGGACGACCTCGTCGTGGTCGACCTGCCGGTGTCCGGTGACCCCGGCCAGGGTGTCGAAGTCCTCGGCGGCGACGGTGATCTTGAGGGCCCGTCGGATCCGGGCCCGCTCGGCTGGTGTGGTGCCGCCGACGTAGCCGGCCACATCGTGCTCGACGACCGCGGCGTACAGGCAGCTCTCGATCAGCGGGCAGTCGAGGCAGGCCTGCTCGGCCTGGGCGACCAACGCCTGGTACTGCCGCCGCACCGCGACCGGGGCATCACCGGCGAGCGGCTCCTCGAGCAGGGGGTGCTGGAACACCGAGGCAAGCTCTACGCAGCGGGGCTTCGGCGCGGAACTGGTCGGTTGGGACATCAGGGTCTCCTGGAGGGGGACGTTGGCCCGGTCGCTCTGACCGGAGCACGTATCGGACGGGACCGCGGATCACTTGGTTCCGGGTCGCTCCGGCGAATTTCGTGCTGCTGGCCAGGGCCGCTCAGGGGAGCCACAAGTGTGGCCGCGTCGGTAGGCCGTCCAGGTCGTGATCGAGCCCGGCTCATCCGTACGCGGCGTCCGCGGTCGTTCGAATGATCTGAGGTGTCTTGTCGTCGCCGCGTCGGTCGCGGCCAGAGTCGTCCTCAGCGCGCCGGCTGGGCGTCCTGCTCCCTGCTCACCGGCTACGCCGTCCCCTGGCTAGGGGACGCGTAGTCGCAGGGACTGCGGGCTGAGCCCGTCGAAGTCCGATCCGCCTTCGACAAGCTCGGGGCGCATCAGGGCCCTAGAGGTACATCCCTCCGCTGCCCTCCCGCGGCGGGCCGCTGGGCGGCGGCGGCGTCATCCCGCCGGCGCCGGGCGGCAGCGCGCGGCGCATCTGCTCCAGCTGGGCGCGGGCGGCCATCTGCTGGGCGAACAGGGCGGTCTGGATGCCGTGGAACAGCCCTTCCAGCCACCCGACCAGCTGGGCCTGGGCGATCCGCAGCTCGTCGTTCGACGGAGTCGCCTCGTCGGTGAACGGCAGCGTGATGCGTTCCAGCTCCTCGACCAGCTCAGGGGCCAGTCCTTCCTTCAGCTCGTCGATCGACGACGCGTGGATGGTGCGCATCCGCTGCCGGCTGGCGTCATCCAGCGGGGCAGCCTTCACCTCCTCGAGCAGCTGGCGGATCATGTTGCCGATCCGCATCACCTTGGCCGGCTGCTCCACCATGTCGGTCACCGACTTCGGCTGCTCGTCGGGCTCCTCGACCACCTCGCCCGACTCCGGCGGCCCCTCCACCGCCATCGCCTGCGGGGTGACGACGTAGACCCGCCCGTCGGGAGTCGCACCCGCGACCCCCTGCATCTGACCCCCGGCCTCATTAGCTCCCTGGTCCGTTGCCATGGGCTCGACCTTACGGGGTGGGTCGCAAAACCGTTGGTGGTGACTACCCGGCCCAACATAAGTTGGAGCGGTTATGCGCGACTTCCCTCCGCTCGTCGCGGATTTCGACCAACCCTCCACCCCCGGCCCGGAAGGACCGAAGCCGGGAGTGCGCACGCGCGCACCCCGGCGAGGCACCTTCGCCGACCCCGAAACTCGCAGCCCGGCGCGGTTCCTGGCCTGGCTGCTGGGCCAGCAGTGGCAGGTGATCTTCGTCTCGGCGGTGACCGCAGTGCTGGAGTGGGTGCCGGGCGCCATCGGTCCCTACCTCATCGGCCGGATCGTGGACGAGGGCATCACCGCCCGCGACCTGGGCCGGGTCGGCGAGCTGGGCCTGATCCTGCTCGGACTGATCGTGGTCGGGGTCACTGCGGGCGTGCTGAACCACACCGTGGTCGTCCGGACCTGGCTGATCGGGATGTACGGCCCGATGATGCTGGTCGACCGCAAGTCGGTGCAGCTGGGTCACGTGCTGCCGCAGCGCACGCCGACCGGCGAGGTGCTCAGCGTCGCCGCCGGTGACGCCGACGAGTTCGGCGCGCTGACCGAGGTCTTCGCCCGGGCCTGGGGCGCATTGGTGTCCTACCTGGTGATCGCCGGCCTCGTGCTGTCCACCTCCGTCACGCTCGGTGTGATGGTGCTGGCCGCGGCGCCGCTGATCGTGGTGCTGGCCCTGCCGCTGCTGCCCCCGCTGCAGCGCCGGGAGGAGGTCGAGCGGACCCGGTTGGCGGACCTGACCGGCATGGCGACCGACATCGTGGCCGGGCTGCGGATCCTGCGCGGCATCGGTGGCGAGCAGACGTTCGCCCGCAACTACGCCAACCAGTCCCAGCGGACCCGACAGGCCGGGGCGGCCGCCGGCGTCTGGCAGGCGGTCGTCGAGTCGGCCAGCGTGCTGTTCTCCGGGCTGTTCCTGGTCGTACTCACCTGGCTGGGCGCTCGCGAGGTGGTGGCCGGACGGCTCAGCGTGGGTGAGCTGATCAGTTTCTTCGGGTACGCACTGTTCATGGTCTGGCCGATCCAGACCTTCTTCGAGCTGGCCCAGCGCTGGGTCCGCTCGACCGTGTCCGCTCGCAAGGCGATCGCCGTGCTCTCCGGTCAGCCGCCGTGGGAGAAGCCGGAGCAGCCGCTGCGGCTGCCCGAGCAGGGCGTGCTGCACGACGAGCGGTCCGGGTTCGCCGCCGAGCCGGGCCAGCTGACCATGATCGTCTCCGGGGTGCCCGACGACTCGGCCGCCCTGGCCGACCGGCTGGGCCGCTATCTGCCGGCCGACCACGACCCGGTCAGCCTCGAGGTTGCGGACGGGCTGAGCGGCCGGCGGGCCAGGCGCGCCCTGGAACGGCAGCTGGCGGAGCGGGCCAAGCTGGCCGAGCGCGAGCGGGCGCTGGCTGGGGAAAAGTGGGGTGTCAGCCTGGGCAGCGTCGACCTGGCCGACGTGCCGATCGCCGCCGTCCGGGAGAAGATCCTGGTCAGCGACAGCGCCAGCCAGGTGTTCGCGGGCACGCTGCAGGAGGCGATCGACCCGCACGGAGAGCTGACCCTAGAGCAGGCCGAGGCCGCCCTCTTCACCGCGGCGGCGGATGACGTCTTCCTGGCGATGGACGGCGGCTGGCAGGGCCGGCTGGACGAGAAGGGCCGAGGGC
>DASQVF010000294.1:0-2046 GCA_035640915.1 Propionibacteriaceae bacterium | reverse complement strand
GGGGGCCGGTTCGACGGCTGGAGCGAGCACTTCTCCTACGAGCGGTGGGCTCGGTGTGCCGCCGAGCAGCTGGCCGGCACCGGGGTCGGCCTGGACTGGTACACCACCCGGGAGCGGACCTACGCCGAGGTGCTGCCCTGGGACCACCTGGACGCCGGGCTGGACCGGGACTGGCTGTGGCAGGACTGGCAGGACGCACTTGACGAGGTCGAGGGGGAGGACTGCCGCTGGACCCCGTGCTTCGACTGCGGCGTCTGCCCGCAGCTGGACACCGCGATCCAGGTCGGCCCGACGGGGCGATCGCTGCTGCCGCTGACCCCGGTCTAGCGGGTCCGACCTGCGCAGAGGGGGGCGCTCACCGAATTCCCAGGCGACCAGCGTCGTGGCCACCTACCCTGAGCGGCATGGTGGAGCAGCCGATCAGGACCGTCGAGGAGCTCGTCGCCCTCGTGGGGACGCCGTTGCCCCGGGTGGCGAACAAGGCGCGGAAGGAGCTGCACGACCTGGACCGACAGTGGCTGGCCGCCACGCCGTTCTGCCTCGTGGCGACCGCCGACCCGAGCGGGGCCTGCGACGTCTCGCCGAAGGGTGACCCGCCCGGCCAGCTGGCGTACGTGATCGACGACACCACCATCGCCATCGCCGAGCGTCCGGGCAACCGGCGGGTCGACGGCTACCACAACGTGCTGGCCAACCCGCACGTCGGGCTGATCTTCCTGCTTCCCGGCCGCGGGGACACCCTGCGGATCAACGGCCGCGCTCGGCTGGTGTCCGACGCGCCCTTCTTCGACGACATGATCGTGAAGGGGCACCGGCCGATCCTGGCCCTGGTGGTGGAGATCGAGGAGATCTTCCACCACTGCGCGAAGGCCTTCCTACGGTCCCGACTCTGGCAGCCGGAGGCCTGGACCGACCCGGTGCCCGGCCGGGCGGTGATCGCCAAGACGCTGGAGCGGCCGGAGGACAGCCTGGCCGAGCTGAGCGCGTACTACGGCCCGACGTACGCCGAGAAGCTCTACGGCTGAGGCACCGGGTCGCCGAGCCGGGTCAGGGCGTCGACCACCAGGTCCCAGAGCCGCTCCGGGTCCAGGGCCGTGGCGATCCGGGTGGAGCAGTCCTCCGGCGCCGGCCGGCGCCGGTCGGCGACCGTCATCCCGGTGGTGAGCCCGCCGCTCAGCTCGACCGCTACTGGCGCCCGGACCGTCGTCAGCACCGCCGGGTCGGCGACGTAGGCCACCGCACACACGTCGTGCACCGGCGGCGCGGAGAAGCCCTGGCTGGTCCGGTAGGCGGCCGTGAAGAAGTCGAGCAGCCCGGTGACGAAGCGGGCCGGCCGGGTGCCGATGGCCGCGATCCGCTGCACCACATCCGGGGTCGCCAGCGCCTGGTGGGTGACGTCGAGGCCGACCATGGTGACCGGCCATCGCTCACCGAAGACGATCTGCGCCGCCTCCGGATCGACGGCGATGTTGAACTCGGCGGCGGCCGTCAGGTTCCCGCCCGCGTACGCGCCGCCCATCAGCACCACCTCACGGACCCGGTCCACGATCCGCGGCTCAAGGCGGACGGCCAGGGCGAGGTTGGTCAGCGCCGCCGTCGGCACCAGGGTGACCTCGCCGGTCGGCCGGCTCATCACCGTCTCGATGATCAGCTCGACCGCGTGCCGCGGGTCCACCGGGACCGTGGCGGCGGGCAGGGTCACTCCGTCGAGGCCGGACGCGCCGTGCTCGGCCTCGGCCACCCGCGGCTCCCGGACCAGCGGGCGCCCCGCGCCGGCGGCAACCGGTACGCCGCGGAGCCCGCCGACGGTCGCCACGGCCTGCGCGTTGCGCGTGACCTTGTCGAGGATCTGGTTGCCGGCCACGGTGGTCACCGCGGCCAGCTCCAGATTCGGGCTCCCGTACGCGACCAGCAGGGCGATGGCGTCGTCGTGCCCCGGGTCGCAGTCCAGGATGATGGTGCGCGGAGTGGCGTTCGGCATCGAGGTCGAACATAGGACCGGAAGTCGACACCGGTCGAGCTAGGGCCGGGATCGCCGGAGATACG
>DASQVF010000293.1:0-2207 GCA_035640915.1 Propionibacteriaceae bacterium | reverse complement strand
GCTGGTAAGCCTCGTGGGTCCCGGCGGGGTCGGCAAGACCCGTCTGGCGGTTCGTGCGGCGACGGACCACCAGCGCGGTTTCGCAGACGGTGTCTGGTGGGTCGACCTGGCCGAGATCCGCGATGCCGCCCTAGTGGCGACGGCGGTGGTTGCCGCCCTGAATCTCCGGGACCAGGCCGCTGTTACGCCGCTGCGGGGGGTGTCTGCTGGCCCGGTGGCGACGCGGGATCCTGCCCGAGGAGATCACCTGGCGGCCGCTGGGCCGCCGCCGTTCGAAGTCCCCGGCTGGCTAGCCACACTCCCTGACACAAGGAGGTCGCGCCCGCCGTGGAGCACCAGCTCAGTAGCCGATCGACTTCAGATAGGCGCGTGACTCGGCGATGCACGTGACCGGGTCGCGGCCGTAGGTGTCGTCCTGCTCGATGAAGAAGTACTCGGCGCCCGCGGCCTCGGCGGCCGGCAGCAGCCGGGGCCAGTTCATATTGCCTTGGCCCACCTCGGCGAACTGCACCAGGTTGGTGAAGACGTCGTAGAACTCCTGCTGGGTCATCTCGGCGCGCCGGGCGAGAGCGTCGGCCGGGAAGGGGATCACCCGAAAGTCCTTCAGGTGGATAAGCTTGCAGACCCCGGTGTAGGCCTCGAGCATGTCGAGCGGAGCCATGCCGCCGCGCTGCACCCAGTGCAGGTCCACCTCGAAGTTGAGCGACGGTGCCACCCGGCGGACGAGATCGAAGATGCGCTCCTCGCCGAACCGGATGAGGTCGACGTGATGGTTGTGGTAGCACAGCGTGACGCCCTGCTCGGCCAGCCGGGCGGCGTAGGGCTCGACCTCGGCGGCCCAGGCCTCGCAGGCCTCCTGGCTGACCATCGCCTCGAACGGCATCATGCCGATGCGCAGGAAGCGGCAGCCAGTTCGCGCGCAGACCTCCACGGCGCGGTCGAACTCGTCGGCCAGGATGAAGCCGTTCCCGGGGGCTTGCAGGGCCGCGGACATTGCCCCCACGTCGGTACCCAGCTCCTTCGTCCCGCGCTCGAGGTCGGCGATCAGCTCGTCGGTCATGGCGACCTGGGAGACCTCGACGGCGTCCACATAGAGCTCCTTGACCTGCTCGAGGACGCGAAACATCCCGTCGGCCTCGATCCGGTCCCTCAGCATCATCAGCTGCACGCCGAGAACCGGCATGGTGATCTCCCCTCTGGTGGTGGTCCTCAACTGCGGGTGGGGAACCGGCCTTCGGTCTCGATGCGCCGGTTCAGCTCGGCGAGGTAACGGTCCTCGTCGAAGTCGGTAATCGAGACCTCCTGCCCCAGCCAGCTGGACAGGTGGATGGCGTTGGCCAGCCGTACGCCGTGGATCCCCTCGCTGCCCGGGGCCAGCAGGTCCTCCTCGCCGCGTACCGCCGCCGCGAAGTTGCGGAGCACCTCGGCGTGCTGGGCTCCCCAGACGCTGTCATACGACTGGGTGTCGGTGTCGACGTACTCGCCCTGGTCGAGCTGGCCGGTGAACAGCCGCCGTACGGCGTCGGGGTCCATCGAGTCGCTGATCTCCTGCTCAGGCTTGGTCAGCCGGCTGACGGTCACCTGCTGGGACCCGTCGACGACGACCTTGCCGCCGTCGCAGAGGATCTCCAGCCGGTCGGTCCCGACGAAGTCGTGTGTGCAGGTGCTGAGGATGCCGGTGGCGCCGTTCCCGAAGTCGACCATCGCGTTCACCTCGTCCTCGACGGCGATGTCGCGGCGGAAGCCGTATGCACATTTGGCGAACACGCTCCTCGGCACGCCGCAGATCCACTGCCACAGGTCGAGCTGGTGCGGCACCTGGTTCACCAGGACCCCGCCGCCCTCGCCGCCCCAGGTGGCCCGCCAGTCGGACTGGTCGTAGTAGCCCTGCGGCCGCCACCACGTGGTGATGATCCAGGAGGTGTGCCGTAGGGCGCCGAGCTCGCCCGACCCCAGGAGCGCCTTCAGGTCTTGGTACAGCGGGTTGGTGCGCTGGTTGAAGAAGACGCCGAAGGTGAGCTCCGGCTTGGTGGCCGCGACGTCGATGAGCTCCCGCGCCTGCCTGGTGTAGACGCCGACGGGCTTCTCGACGAGAGCGTGCACCCCGTGCTCCAGGGCGTAGATGCCCATCTCCGGGTGCAGGTAGTGGGGCACAGTGGTCACGACGGCGTCCACGTCGCCGGAGGTCACCATCTCGGTGTAGTCGG
>DASQVF010000292.1:0-7281 GCA_035640915.1 Propionibacteriaceae bacterium | reverse complement strand
CGCGCCACCAAGCCGGCCTGACTCGGCGCGCGGCACTCGCTCCGGGCCCGGGTTGGACTACCGTGGCATGCGATGCTCAACAAGAACCTCGCCCTGGCCCTCGGCGCGCTGACCGGGCTGGTCAGTCTGGTGGCGATGATCCGGCTGGTCTCCGGTGCTTTCGACGGTGGTCTGTCGGTCTTCGCCTGGGTGATCACGCTGCTGGCCATGGTGCCCTGGGTGGCGTACGCGGCGGTCCGCGCCCGGCACGGCCGGCTGACCCCGCGGGATGCGCTGGTGGTGGCCGGGCTGGACGTCGTCGGTCTGATCACCGTGTGGATGTTCGTGCTCGGCCCGGTCGTCGCCCTGATCTGCTCGCTGGCCGCGTTCGCGGTGATCTGGGTACGGGACTGGCCGGAGCGTCGCGCCCGTGGTGAGGAGCGGTTCGTCCGGATCGAGGAGCTCACCGCCGACGAGCGTGACTGAGCGCCCTTCGACGGGCTCAGGGCGCAGCGGGTCAGTAGAGTGGCCGGTTGTGGCTGGACCGGACTTTGCGACCGCGCTGAACGACCTGAACCAGGCGTTGCGCTCCATCGAGGCTGTTGTCGACCCCGAGCGCAAGCGGGGCGAGATCGCTGAGCTGGAGCAGGCGGTCGCGGCTCCAGACCTGTGGGACAACCCGGAGAACGCCCAGCAGGTGACCTCGCGGCTCTCGGTCCTGCAGGCCGACGTGGACCGGGTGGTCAACCTGCGCTCCCGGCTCGACGACCTCGCAGTGCTGGTCGAGCTGGGCCAGGAGGAGAGCGACGCGGCCAGTCTGGCGGAGTCCGAGGCGGAGCTGGCCGCGCTGCAACAGGCGGTTGAGGCGCTCGAGGTGCGCACCCTGCTGTCGGGGGAGTACGACGAGCGGGAGGCGCTGGTCACCATCCGTTCGGAGGCCGGCGGGGTGGACGCGGCCGACTTCGCGCAGATGCTGCTGCGGATGTACCTGCGCTGGGCCGAGCGGCACCGCTTCCCGACCGAGGTCTACGACACCTCCTACGCCGAGGAGGCCGGGATCAAGTCCGCGACCTTCCAGGTCAAGGCGCCGTTCGCGTACGGCACCCTCTCCGTCGAGCAGGGCACGCACCGGCTCGTCCGGATCTCCCCCTTCGACAACCAAGGGCGGCGGCAGACCTCGTTCGCGGGTGTCGAGGTGCTGCCGGTGACCGAGCGAGAAGACCACATCGACATTCCCGAGTCCGACCTGCGGATCGACGTCTTCCGCTCCTCCGGGCCGGGCGGGCAGAGCGTCAACACGACCGACTCAGCAGTGCGGATCACCCACCTGCCCACCGGCATCGTCGTGTCCTGCCAGAACGAGAAGTCCCAGCTGCAGAACAAGGCGGCGGCCCTGCGGGTGCTCCAGGCACGGCTGCTGGAGCGGGCCCGGCAGGAGCGCGAGGAGCAGATGAACGCGCTCAAGGGGGACGGCGGCAACAGCTGGGGCTCGCAGATGCGGTCCTACGTGCTGCACCCGTACCAGATGGTGAAGGACCTGCGTACCGAGTACGAGACCTCCTCACCGGACGCGGTGTTCGACGGCGACATCGACGGGTTTCTCGAGTCCGGCATCCGGTGGCGCCGGACCTCCGAGCCGGTCTAGACGAAGGGGTCGCCGAGCCGTACGGCGTCGAATCCTGGTATACGCGCGGAACTCACTTAGACTCTTCCTCGGCCGTCCGGCGTTATCAGAGTGTGACGTCGGAGTTGCCTACCCGGCCACCACTGCACTGTGATCCGATTCGAGAACGTCTCCAAGACCTACGACGGGCAGCGCCGCGCGGCGCTGGAGCACATCAACGTCGACATCGACAAGGGCGAGTTCGTCTTCCTGGTCGGAGCGTCCGGCTCCGGCAAGTCGACGTTCCTGCGGCTGATCCTGCGTGAGCAGCGGCCGACCCAGGGCCGGGTCTTCGTCGCCGGACGGGAGCTCAACAAGCTGCACAGCTGGAAGATCCCCGCCATGCGGCGCCAGATCGGCACCGTGTTCCAGGACTTCCGGCTGCTGCCCAACAAGACGGTCACCGAGAACGTGGCGTTCGCGCTGCAGGTGATCGGCAAGCCGGCGTCGACGATCCGCCGGGTGGTGCCCGAGGTGCTGGAACTGGTCGGGCTGGACGGCAAGGGCGAACGGCTGCCCGAGGAGCTGTCCGGCGGCGAGCAGCAGCGTGTCGCGATCGCCCGCGCCTTCGTCAACCGGCCGATGATCCTGATCGCCGACGAGCCCACGGGAAACCTGGACCCGACCACCAGCGTAGGGATCATGAAGCTGCTGGACCGGATCAACCGGGCCGACACCACCGTCCTGATGGCCACCCACGACTCGACGATCGTCGACCAGATGCGCAAGCGGGTGATCGAGCTCGACGACGGTGGACTGGTCCGCGACCAGAGCCGGGGCGTGTACGGCTACCAGTGAGATGGAGAAGGGGGGACGACACCCCCTCGAACCTCCCCGGCGCGCCGACAGCACCCGAGCGCGCGCCCGGACGACCGCCCCCGACCAGCCGTACGCTCGCTCACTGACCAACGAGGAATTCTGAATGCGTTTCCGCCACATCCTGTCCGAGACCCGCGCCGGGTTGCGTCAGAACCTGACCATGACCCTGGCCGTCATCATGACCATGTGGGTGTCGTTGTCGCTGTTCGGCGCCGGCCTGCTGGCCAGCCAGCAGGTGGAGCTGATGAAGGGCCGCTGGTACGACAAGATCGAGATCTCGATCTTCCTGTGCACCAAGGACACCCGCGGCGACAACTGCGAGCCCGGCCAGGACACCACGCCGGCGCAGAAGGACGTCATCCGCGCCACCCTCGAGTCCAATCCCGAAGTGGCCCCCGAGGGGATCTACTTCGAGACCAAGGAGGAGGCCTGGCAGGAGTTCCAGCGGGCGTACCAGGGCAGCCCGATCCAGGACTCGCTGGAGATCGGCCAGATGCAGGAGTCGTTCCGGGTCAAGCTGCGTAACCCGGAGGAGTACCAGGGCGTGGTCAGCTCGGTGGTCGGGCTCAAGGGGGTGCAGAAGGTCCAGGACCTGCACCAGCTGCTCGACCCGTTCTTCCGGGCGCTGAACGTGCTGCAGTGGTCCACCGCCGGCGCGTCCGCCCTGCTGCTGCTGGCCTCGGCACTGCAGATCGCCAACACCATCCGGCTGGCCACCTTCGCCCGACGCCGGGAGATCGGCATCATGCGCCTGGTCGGCGCGAGCAATCTCTACATCACCGTGCCGTTCCTGCTCGAGGCGGTGATCTCGGCCCTGATCGGTGTCGCCCTGGCCTGCGTCACCCTGGGCGCAGGGGTCTACGTCTGGATCATCCGAGGGGTGCAGGAGTCGGTCCGGTTCGTAGCCTGGATCGGCTGGCGCCAGACCGGTCTGGCCATGCTCGCCATCCTGGCCGTCGGCATCGTGCTCGCGGTCATTCCGACCGTGGTGACGACACGGCGTTACCTGCGCGTCTGAGTCACAGTCGTCACATTCCGTCACATCGGCTTACTGAATTATCTCGACCTTTACTTCACAGTTGAGTCACAATCTGCACATAAGTCACATCTGCTCCGGCGTTAACACTTGCCACAGCACTCACCGGTCTGCCTATCATGCCGAGGCTGGTACGACCGATCGGGCGACGTAACGCACGTGCTCCCTATTTGCCGCCGGCTTCCACAACCGAAGAGATGTGATTGGGGAAAGCTGTGGTTCCGGATCTTCCCTACGTCCGCAAGGACGTTCCGGACGACAGCGAAGCACCGAAGGCGAGTGGTCGCTTCGCCGGACTGGTCAGACGTCGAGCTTCATCGACTTGGTCCGCGTCCTTGGGTACAACCGAATACCTGGCCGGCGCCGCCCGGCCGGGTCGACGCCGCGTACGCCGCGGGTTGCTGGTGACCTTGTCCGTCACGGTTGCCGCCGCCGTGGGGTTCACCCTGCTGTCGCCCGCCGCCGCCGATGACCTGACCGACCGGCGCAAGCAGATCGCCAAGCAGATCGACCAGACCAGGCACGACCTGAGCGAGTCGTCCGTGGCCCTGAAACGGGCCGGCGTCGAGGTCGCGCGGACCCAGGGCGAGCTGGACCTGGCCGAGGCGAAGCTCCGCAAGACCCGGAGTGAGCTGGCGGTGGCGAAGGCGAAGGACGTCGAGGCTGCGGCGAGGCTGCGCCAGGCTCAGGAGGACCTCCGAAAGGCCAAGGCTGCGGTGGTCGCCGGACAGCGCGAGCTGAACGCCCAGGAGGCGATGGCCGGGCGGCTGGTCCGGGACCAGTACCAGCAGCAGTCCAACCTCATGCCGGTGGCGCTGCTGGTGGGGGCCAGCTCACCCGAGGACCTGCAGACCCGGCTGCAGTGGTCGACGACCATGTTCGACACGGCCCAGGCCGAGATCGTCGAGCTGACCCGGATCCAGCGGAAGCTGGAGGCGGCCAAAGCCCGGCAAGCGGCCCTGGAGAAGCAGGTGGCGGCGGACCGGAAGGCCGCGGCGGAGAACCTGACGCTGCGCCGGGCCCTGGAGGTCCGGGCCGCGGCCGAGCAGTCCAGTGTCGCCGCGCTGCTCCGGCAACGGGAGGCGCAGCGGGCGGCGGCCGCCGACGACGTTGCCGACGACAAGGCGCGTTACGCCCAGCTCCAGCAGGAACGTACGTCGGTGGAGGAGCGGATCGCGACCCGGATCGCCAAGGCCAAGGCCGAGGCGGCGGCCAAGGCCCGCGCCGAGGCCCGAGCGCGGGCCCGCGCGGCGGCCGCCCGCGAGCGGGCCGCCAAGCAGGCGGCGGTCGCCCGGGAGCGGGCCGCCAAGCAGGCGGCCGCCCGGGAGCGGGCCGCCAAGCAGGCGGCGGCCGAGGCCCGACGGGCCGAGCAGCGGGCCAAGGCGGCGCGCGGGGCGAAGGCCCGGGCCAAGGCGGCCGCGGCGGCGCGCAAGGCCAAAGACCGGGCGCGGGCGGCCGAGCGGCGGGCGAAGGAGTCATCGAAGCCCAGCAGTCCGAAGCGGGCCAGGGGGTCGTCGAAGTCCAGCAGTGCCCAGCGGGCCAGCAACAGCTTCAGCCGCCCGGTGCCCGGGCCGATCACCTCGGTCTACGGCCGGCGGTTCCACCCGATCCTGCACTACTGGAAGCTGCACGACGGGACGGACTTCAGCGCGGGCTGCGGTACGAAGATCCGGGCTCCCTACGCGGGCCGGGTCGAGGAGAAGTACTACAACGGGGGCTACGGCAACCGACTGATGATCGATCACGGCAAGGTGCGCGGAAAGTACGTAACGACCGGCTACAACCACGCCATCCGCTACACGGTCCGGGTGGGGCAGCGTGTCCGCAAGGGCCAGGTGATCGGCTACGTGGGCAGCACCGGCTACTCCACCGGCTGCCACCTGCACCTGATGGTCTGGCTGAACGGCCGTGTCACCAACCCGATGAACTGGTTCTGAGCTCACCGCCCGGGAATGTGACCCGAGTCGCGTCCGGGTGGCGCGACATCGGGCCGGGAGCGGGCGGTGGCGGCAAGGTGGCCCTTCAGCGGGGAAGATAGGGCCATGGCGAAGGAGAAGGGCCGCAAGCTGGTCGCGCAGAACCGCAAGGCGCGACACGACTACCACATCCACGACAGCTACGAGGCCGGCATCGTGCTCAGCGGCACCGAGGTGAAGTCGTTGCGGGAGGGCCGGGCCAACCTGACCGACGCCTTCGCCACCGTGGACGACGGCGAGGTGTGGCTGCGAGCGGCGCACATCCCCGAGTACAGCCACGGCACCTGGACCAACCACACCGCCCGTCGCAACCGCAAGCTGCTGCTCAACCGCTCCGAGATCAACAAGATCGAGCGCGAGCTGGGCAACCCTGGGATGACGCTGGTGCCGCTGGCCCTGTACTTCTCCGACGGGTACGCCAAGGTCGAGATCGCCCTGGCCACCGGCAAGCGGGAGTACGACAAGCGGCAGACCATCGCCGCCCGGGAGTCGCGGCGCGAGGCGGAGCGGGCGCTGGCCGCCCGGAACCGGGGCGCCGAATGAGCGTGGTCACCCGGCCGGTTCGGCTCCTGCTCGCCTTCGCCCTGGCCACCGTGTCCCTCCTGGCCTGGTCGGTGCTGCGGCCGACCCCGGCGTACGCGGCGGACGACCTGATCGAAAGCTTCGACATCCGCTACATCGTGCAGCCCAGTGGCGTGGTGAGCGTGACCGAGACCCTCGTCTGGCGCTTCGGCGACAACTCCGGCCGGCACGGCATCGAGCGCTACTTCGTCACCCGCGAGCCCTACGACGAGCAGCAGGACGCGGTCTACGAGATCAGCAACCTGCGAGTGAGAAGCCCCGATCCCGGAGTCGCCACCCAGTTCAGCGAGCGGGACGACGAGGCCAAGGACGGCCGCGAGGTCCAGAAGCGGATCCGCATTGGTGACCCGGACGAGACGATCTCCGCCGACACGGCCACGTACGTGATCTCCTACGACGTCACCGGCGCCATGCGAACCTTCAGCGGCTACGACGAGTTCTTCTGGGACGCCACCGGCTTCGAGAACCCCCAGATCAGGCAGGTGTCGGTGACCGCCGAGGTGCCGGGTGGAGCGCAGGACGTCTCCTGCTTCGCCGGCCCCCCGGGAAGCACCACGGAGTGTGACCAGGCCGACTTCAGGCCAGGTGGAGCGGCCACGTTCCAGCAGGCCAATGTCGCTCCCGGTGCCGGGATCTCGATCGGGGTCAAGATCACCGCCGGGCTGGTGGCGGACAACGCGCCACACCTGGAGCCCGACGGCTCGAAGCTGAGCTCCGGCGAGCGGGCCGGGTTGATCGGGCTGGCCGCCGCATTCGGAGCGGTTCTCATCGGCTCGCCGCTGGTCGGGGTGATGTGGTGGCGGAAGAACGGCCGCGACCAGCGCTACGCCGGCCTGGCTCCGGGCACCGTGCCACTGGCCGGACAGACCGCGGAGGTCGTGGCCCACGACCCGGACATGACCATCCCGGTGGCCTTTTCCCCGCCGCGGATCCCGGTGGCCGAGGCGGGCCTGCTGGTCGACGGCCAGGTGGACACCCGGGAGACCGCGGCGACCATCATCGACCTCGCCGTGCGGGGCGCCCTGAAGGTGGAGAGCTACGGCGAGGACGACTTCCGGGTCACTCTGGTCGACCCCGGCCGGGCCGCCGCGCCGCACGAGATGGTGCTGCTGACCAGCCTGTTCGACGGTGAGCCGCCGGGAGCGACCAGGGACCTCTCGGAGCGGGGCAGTCTGGTCACCGCGCACAACAAGATGCGCGACTCGGTGCGCAACCAGGTGGCCTCC
>DASQVF010000291.1:0-6183 GCA_035640915.1 Propionibacteriaceae bacterium | reverse complement strand
CGCGACCCGCTCTGGCCGAGTCCGGGCTCACAACCTGCCGCCTCGTGGCCCAGTGCCGGCGGTAAGGCCCGCCGGTCCCAATGGCGGCGGTGGAGCGCCAGCACATCAGAGCGAGCCCGGGGACGGATCACCGGTGCGGCGGGCTGAAGATCTTGAAACACGAGGGTGACAGAGCCGAACGGATAACCGAACCGAACTACCGGCCCGCCGCACCGGTGATCCGTCCCTGGGCGAGGGAACCGCCAGGGGGACCGGCGCTCTACCGTGAGCGGATCGTCATGAAGACAGGCCGGCTGCCGTCCTTGCGGAGGCCGGTGCCGACGACGTAGAGGCGGCTGGCGGGTTCCCCGGCCTCGGTGATGGCATCCACCGTGGCCATGGTGCAGAGCTTGTCGACGCCCTCGGTGTTCAACGGCGACGGCTGGTCCCGCAGGCAGGGCCCGAAGGTCTCGTTCAGCGCCTTCAGGCCGGCGTCGGCGCTGGCCGGCGGGACCTCGAGCAGCGCCTCGAGCCGGTAGTCGTGGGTGGACTCATAGGTGCCGTCGACGACCCGGGTCTCGTCCGGCAGGTCGATCTCGGCGTGGAACTCGACCTCGGCGAGGGTGATCGGGGTGCAGACGAAGCCGGTGAAGTTGTTCGTGCACTGCGAGCCGCGATCGGAGGTGAAGGCGAAGTACGGCACGCCCCAAGGCCCCGCGAACCGGAGCAGGATGGCGAAGGTGATCAGCACGAAGGCGGCCATCATCCCGATGCCGGCCAGGACCCGCAGGGCCTTGCGCCGACGCCTTCCCACCAGCAAAGGATGGGTGACGAGGACGGTCAACGCCAAGCCGCCGCGCGGGCTACTTCTTCACCGCGATGAGCACCGAGGTGTCCTCGGCAACCATCACGTCGACGCTGGTGAACCGGTCGTCGGCCAGCCACTCCAGGCGCAGCGCATCGACCCGGCCACCCGCCAGCGGCGGCCAGCTGGCGCAGGGCACGAAGTCGTCCAGCACGATCATGCCGCCGGCGTCGAGCAGGTCCACGACCTGCTCCCGCGGCCAGCTCTTGGCGCTGGCGGCGTCCATGAAGATCAGCGAGAACGGCCCGTGCTCGGTCAGGCTGCTCCAGTCGGTGTGCATCACGTCGATGTCGTCGTGGGCGAACATGTCCATCACACCATGGGCCAGGGCCGGGTCGAGCTCGGCCGTGATCACCCGGGTGGACTTGGGGGCGCCGCTGCGCAGCCAGGCCGCACCCACGCCGCAGCCGGTGCCGCACTCGGCGATCGTGCCGCTGCGGGTCGCCGCCAGGGTGGCAAGCAGCCGGCCGGTCTCGGTGCGGGAGGCCTGGACGTAGCCGCGCTCCAGCGACAGGCGGAGGGCGCGGACCACCAGGTCGGGCAGTTCTGGGGGAGCGCTCACCTCAACAGTCTGCCAAGGGCATCCTGATCAGCAGGGCGGTCCATCATGTGGAATGTTTCGTCCACCACTCGGGCGCAGAATAGTCGTGCGTCCTAGTATTTCTGACCATGTACGACATGTACCCGGACGTCTGGACGGTCCCCGAGGACCGTCGCCCGCAGACGCCGGGGCTGCGGCCCCGGCGGCGCGCCCGCAAGGAGCATTCCGTCGTACCCGCGATTCTCAGCACCGGCCCGATCAGGTCCGGAGCGTCCACGCCGAAAGTACCTGCGGCCTGAGCTTGTCGAGAGCCGTTCGACAAGCTCAGGGCACACCCCGGGCGCGTTCCTAGACGCTCGCGGCGATCGCATCTCCGATCTCGCTGGTCGCCCGGCGTACGCCCGGCGTACGCCCGGCCAGGTCCGTGACGACCGCCTTCTCGATCCGTCCCGCCTCCTCGGAAAGCCCAAGATGATCAAGCAGCAACCCGGCCGACAGGATCGCCGCCGTGGGGTCGGCCACCCCCTGGCCGGCGATGTCGGGGGCCGAGCCGTGCACCGGTTCGAACATCGAGGGGTGGGTGCGGGCCGGGTTCACGTTGCCGCTGGCCGCCAGGCCGATCCCTCCCGTGACGGCCGCCGCCAGGTCGGTGAGGATGTCGCCGAACAGGTTGTCGGTGACGATCACGTCGAACCGCGCCGGATCGGTAACCAGGAAGATGGTGGCCGCGTCGACGTGCAGGTAGTCGGTGGTCACGCCGGGGTACTCCGCGGCGATCGCGGTGAACTGCCGGTTCCACAGCCCGCCGGCGTGCACCAGCACATTGTGCTTGTGCACCAGGGTCAGCTTGTTCCGGCGCCGGGTGGCGCGCTCGAACGCATCCCGGATCACCCGCTCGACGCCGTACGCGGTGTTGACGCTCACCTCGGTGGCGATCTCGGCCGGGGTGCCGGTGCGGACCACGCCGCCGTTGCCGCAGTAGAGGCCCTCCGTGCCCTCGCGGACCACCACGAAGTCGACTTCCCGGCCCTGCACCACCGCGTCGGCCAGCGGGGTGCTGACGCCCGGGAAGAGCCGGCTGGGACGCAGGTTGACGTAGTGGTCGAAGGCGAACCGCAGCTTCAGCAGCAGGCCGCGCTCGAGCAGACCGCTGGGCACTGCGGTGTCGCCCGGCGCTGCGCCGACCGCCCCGAACAGGATGGCGTCGGCGGCGTCGAGCTCGGTCAGCACCGAGTCGGGAAGCACCTCGCCGGTGCGCCGCCAGCGCTCGGCCCCGAGGTCGTAGGAGGTCAGCGCGAAGACGCCGGGGCCGGTGACCGCGTCGAGCACCTTGAGCCCTTCGGCGATCACCTCCGGGCCGATCCCGTCACCGCCGATGACCGCCAGGTCGAAACGAGGCCGGTCGGTGTCAGGATGGGTCGGAGCAGGACGGGTCACCTCGGTCACCGGCGCATCGTATCCGTCGCGGCCTCGCCGCCCCGCTCGATCTCAACCCACCCTTCGTCCCTAGTGAGAGCAGCATCGTGAGCCTGTCGTTCGAGGTCCGTCCGCATCCCAGCCCGCGCAGCGACGCGGAGCGGCAGGCGATCCTGGCCGCTCCCGGCTTCGGGGTCCACTTCACCGACCACATGGCCGTGGCGACCTGGACCGCGGCCGACGGCTGGCACGACTCGGCGATCGTCCCCTACGGACCGTTCTCCCTCGACCCGGCCACCGCGGTGCTGCACTACGCGCAGCAGATCTTCGAGGGCCTGAAGGCCTACCAGCACGCCGACGGCAGTGTCTGGCTGTTCCGTCCCGACCAGAACGCGGCGCGGATGGCCCGCTCGTCGGTCCGGCTCGCCCTGCCGGAGCTGCCCGCCGGCGACTTCCTGGCCAGCCTGGACGCCGTGATCGCCGCGGACGCCGCGTGGGTGCCCGCCACCGGAGAACAGAGCCTGTACCTGCGGCCATTCATGTTCGCCTCCGAGGCCTTCCTCGGAGTGCGCGCCGCCCACCGGGTGACCTACTGCTGCATCGCCAGTCCGGCCGGGCCGTACTTCGCCTCCGGCGTGCACCCGGTCAGCATCTGGATCTCCAGGCAGTACACCCGCGCCGCGCCGGGCGGGACCGGGGCGGCCAAGTGCGGGGGGAACTACGCGGCCAGCCTGGTGGCCCAGCAGGAGGCGGCGAGCCACGGCTGCGACCAGGTGATGTTCGCCGACGCGGCGGAGCGCGCTTGGCTGGAGGAGCTGGGCGGGATGAACGTCTACGTGGTGACCGCCGACCACGAGCTGCTCACCCCGGAGCTCACCGGCTCCATCCTGGAGGGGGTGACCCGGGACTCGATCCTCACCCTGGCCGCCGAGTTCGGGCTGACGCCGGTCGAGCGCAAGATCGCCATCGCCGAGCTGGTGGACGGGATCGCCTCCGGGCAGGTGACCGAGCTGTTCGCGTGCGGCACGGCCGCGGTGGTCACCCCGATCGGGACGCTCAAGGACGAGGACGGCACCTACGTGGTCGCCGGCGGGGAGACCGGGGAGACCACCGCGGCGTTACGCAAGAACCTGCTGGACATCCAGTACGGCCGGGCCGAGGACACCCGCGGCTGGCTGCGTCGCGTTCTCTGAGGTCTGCGTGCATGAGGCCTCGGCAGCTCAGCGGAGCCTCTGTCGACGTCCACAGGACGGGCCCTTCGACAAGCCCGGGACGCAGCACGTGCCGGCCAGGCGCGACCTGCCCGCTGACTAGAATCAGCCGTATGGACACCGGCAGCCAGGACGTGGGCCGGTTCTGGTCCTCGTTCGGCCGCGACCCCCGGGTGCCGGACAACCAGGGCCTGCGCGCCGGCGACCGCGACCGCGACATCGTCCGCGAGGCGATCACCGAGGCGTACGCCCAAGGGCGCCTGACCCAGGACGAGATGGAGGGGCGGCTGACGTCGGTGCTCGAGGCGCGGCTGCTGGGAGACCTGCCGCCGATCGTCTCCGACCTGATGCCGACCCAGGAGACGGCGTCCCGGCAGTCGCTGGCCCTGGCCAACGAGCAGGAGATCGAGCGGCGGGCCCAGCTCCGCTACCGGGATCAGCGCCGCCAGGCCCTCGCCGGGATGCTGGTGCCGTCCTTGATCTGTCTGACGATCTGGATCTGGAGCATGGTCAGCAGCGGCGGACTGATCTTCCCCTGGCCGATCTTCGTGATCCTCGGCACCGGCGGCTACCTGATGCGGCTTGTCTTCGGGCGGGAGTCGGCGATCGAGGAGGAGCGGGAGAAGCTCCGCAAGAAGCAGGCCAAGGCTCTGAGCAGCCAGGCCGAGCCGGACGCGATCACCGCCGAGGACGACCGCAGCGAGGACGAGGACCGGGAGCGGCGTCCCGACCACTGGCGCTGAGCGGCGGCCCACCGCGGGAATCGCCGCCCGGCTGGCCAAATCGTCGAATCTAGGCCACACTGTCCCCATGCTGACTCTGGCGGTGATTATTGACTAGCGCGCTGAAGCCTGCTTCGGCGCGCTGACCTCCTGTCCCTGGGACCGGAGGTTTTTTCATGCCAGGACACCAAACCATCTAGCGAAGGATCGACGATGTTCGCCCAGCTCAGAGCCAAGCCGGCGGAGTTCCACGTGTTCGACACCACGCTCCGGGACGGGTCCCAGCAGGAGGGGCTGAACCTCTCGGTCAGCGACAAGCTGGCCATCACCGGTCTGCTCGACGAGCTCGGGGTGAACTTCATCGAGGGCGGCTGGCCGGGCGCCAACCCCGCCGATACCTCGTACTTCACCGCCATGGCCGACGGCGCCGTGCCGCTGCGCAACGCTCAGCTGGTCGCGTTCGGCTTCACCCGTCGGGTCGGCATGAAGGCGGCCGACGACCCGCTCACCGCGGCGGTCCGCGACTCCCGCGCCCCTTACGCCTGCATCGTGGCCAAGAGCCACGACCGGCACGTCACCCAGGCGCTCCGCACCACCCTGGCGGAGAACCTGGACATGATCGCCGACACGGTTCGCCATCTCCGGGGCGAGGGGATGAAGGTGTTCGTGGACTGCGAGCACTTCTTCGACGGCTACCGGGAGAACCCCGGGTACGCCCTGGAGGCCGTGCGCACCGCCGCCGAAGCGGGGGCGGAGGTCGTGGTGCTCTGCGACACCAACGGCGGGATGCTGCCGCCGTGGGTGGGGGAGATCGTCACCGCCACCGGTGAGGTCGGGGTCAACCTGGGCATCCACGCCCACAACGACACCGGCTGCGCGGTCGCCAACACCCTCGCCGCGGTCGACGCCGGGGCCATGCACGTCCAGGGCACGGTCAACGGCTACGGCGAGCGGACCGGCAACGCCGAGCTGGTCTCGGTCGTCGCCAACCTGGAGCTCAAGTACGGCTGGCCGCTGCTTCCGGCCGGCTCGCTGCGCGAGGTGACCCGCCTCGCGCACGCGATCGCAGAGGTGACGAACGTGCCACCCAGCGCTCGTCAGCCTTACGTTGGCCTGTCGTCATTCGCCCACAAGGCGGGGCTGCACGCCAGCGCGATCAAGGTCGACCCCAACCTCTATCAACATATCGACCCGGCGCTGGTCGGCAACGACATGCGCATGCTGGTGTCCGACATGGCCGGTCGGGCGAACATCCAGATCAAGGGATCGGAGCTGGGGTTCGACCTGTCCGACCGCGACCTGGCGGCGCGGATCACCGACCGGGTGAAGGACGCGGAAGCAGCGGGCTACACCTACGAGGCGGCAGACGCGAGCTTCGAGCTGCTGCTGCGTCGCGAGCTCGGCCAGCTGCCGGAGTTCTTCTCCGTGCAGTCCTGGCGCGTCTTCACC
>DASQVF010000290.1:0-4325 GCA_035640915.1 Propionibacteriaceae bacterium | reverse complement strand
GGTCAGCTCCTCGTTGACGATCTTGACGACCTGCTGGGCCGGGTTCAGCGCGCCGGAGAGCTCGGCCCCGCGGGCCCGCTCCTTGACCGCGGCCACGAAGTCCTTGACCACGCTGAGGTTGACGTCGGCCTCGAGCAGCGCAACCCGGATCTCCCGGGCGGTCGCGTCGATGTCGGCCTCGGACAGCCGTCCCTTGCCGCGCAGGGCTTTGAACGTCGCCGCCAGGCGGTCTTGCAGGGTGTCGAACACGGGCGAGTCCTCGCGGGGTGGGGGTGGAACGCTTCGCAACAGCCTACCGACCCGTCTACCCTGGCCGGAGGCCCGAAGCCGTGCCGGCGACCGCCGGCACCTGGGTTTACACTGTAAACGCGGCGGCGTCCCCTTGCCCTACCGGCTCCGCCGTCGCCCGACAGCGGCCCCACGGAGGTGACATGAGCGCGCGTGACGGTCTCATCGCCGGACGCTACCGGCAGGAGAGGCTGGTGGGCTCGGGCGGCATGGGCACCGTCTGGGAGGCCTGGGACGAGCTACTGGATCGACGGGTCGCCCTCAAGCAGCTGCACAGCCCACCCGGCCTGACCCCGGAGGAGGCCGAGCTCGCGAACGACCGGGCGATGCGCGAGGCTCGGATCACGGCGCGACTGTCGCACCGGTACGCGGTACCGGTCTTCGACGTGGTCGCGCACGAGGGCCGGCCGTGCATCGTCATGCCGTTCATCCCCTCGGTGACGTTGTCGACGGTGCTGCGCGAGGGCGGACCACTGCACCCGGACGAGGCGGCCGGAGTCGGCGCCCAGGTGGCGGCGGCGCTGGCCGCGGCCCATGCCGCCGGCATCGTCCACCGCGACGTCAAGCCGGGCAACATCCTCATCTCCGACGACGGCGCCGCCCTGATCAGCGACTTCGGGATCTCGCACGCTCTGGGCGATGTGACGCTGACCAGCACCGGTGAGGTGCACGGCACTCCCGCGTACCTGGCGCCCGAGGTTGCCCGCGGCGGCGAGGCGACCGCGGCATCGGACGTGTTCTCCCTGGGATCGACGCTCTACGCCGCGCTCGAGGGGACGCCCCCGTTCGGCACCGACCTCAACTCGATCGCCCTGCTGCACAAGGTGGCGGCCGGAGCGTTCGCGCCGCCACAGCAGGCGGGGCCGCTGGCGCCCCTGCTGACCGCGATGCTCTCCGCCGACCCGGCGGACCGACCTTCGATGGGGGCGGTGGCCGGCACCCTGAAGTCCCTGTCCCCCGCAGCGCCCTCGGCCGCGTCGCCGATGGTGGCCGCCGCGGAGTCCGGACCCGCCGCGCAGGCTACCGGCGCAACGGCGGCAGCCGATGTCACGTCCGGCTCGGCCCCGGAGCGGCGTGAACGAAAGCCGGCCCGCCTGATGGCCGCCGTGGTGGCCCTGGTGGTGGCGGGCATCCTGGCCGGCTTCCTGTGGGTGCAGTACGACGGGGCCGGACAGCGGGTGGCCTCCGGCGACCAGTCCCCGGCCACCGATCCCACCCCGGCCGACACCGGGCCGCCCGCCGGCTCGTCGGCATCCCCCTCGGCGACGACCACGAGCGAGCGTCCGGAGCCCGGAGCCTCTGGTACCAGATCACCGGCACCGTCGGCCACCACCACCCGTCCGACCAGCGCACCTGCATCGCCCACCCGGGCACCGCGGACGACGACTGCGCCGCCGCGGCAGACCACGACCCGGGCGCCCGAGTCGCCGTCGGCCGGCGACCTGACCTCGGCCGTCCGCGACTACTACGCGCTGATGCCGGGCGGCACGGACCAGGCCTGGCCGCGGATGACGGCCTGGTACCAGACGAACCATGCCGGAGGCCGGTCCGCGTACGAGCGGTTCTGGGGGCAGTTCAGCCGGGTGACGGTGAGCGACGTCTCTGCTCAACCGCCGGACCGAGCCCAGGCCACGATCACCTACTACTTCAAGAACGGCCGGGTGGACACCGAGCGCACGGCGTTCCGGCTGGTCAACGAGGACGGCCAGCTCAAGATCAGCCGGACCAGCGTGCTCAGCAGGGTGAGCCGGGACGCCGGTCCGTAGCGCTACCCGCGCAACCTCGTTCCGGACCCGTCCGGCGGAGTCGGTAGCGTCGAGTCGATGCGCGTCGCTGTGCTTTCCGACACCCACAGCCCTCGGTTCTGGAAGGGCTGCCCACCGGCCGTGGCCGCGCACCTGGACGGAGCCGACCTGATCCTGCACGCCGGTGACGTGTGCACGGCGGACGTGCTGGACGAGCTGTCGGCGTACGCACCGGTCCGGGTCGTGCTCGGCAACAACGACGGAGCCGATGTCGCCGCCTGGGGCGCACCGGAGACGTGGGAGGGCGAGATCGGCGGGCTCTCCGTGGCGATGGTCCACGACAGTGGCCCGGCGGCGGGCCGGCTGGTGCGAATGCGTCGTCGCTTCCCGCGGGCTGACCTGGTGGTCTTCGGACACTCCCACATCCCGCTGGACCAGGCCGAGGACGGGCTGCGGATCTTCAACCCCGGCTCGCCCACCGACAAGCGCCGGCAGCCGTACCGAACGCTCGGCGAGCTGACGATCACCGACGGTGAGCTGGTCGACACCCGGATTCTCGAGCTGCCGTGACCGGCGACCTGGCGCTGCGTCCCGTTCGCTACGACTCCGCTGACGCAGTCGCTCTCACCGAGCAGGTGCAGCAGTTCTACGTCGGGATCTACGGCGGTCCCGACGGGACTCCGTTCACCGCCGAGGAGTTCGCGCCGCCGAACGGCGGCTTCCTGGTCGGCTACGTCGACGGCCGTCCGGTGGCGATGGGCGGCTGGCGGCTCGCCCCGTACGCCGCCCCGGCCGGCGCTGACCGGGCCGCGGAGATCAAGCGGATGTTCGTCGCGGACGAGGCCCGCGGCCGAGGGTTCGGCCGGGCCCTGCTGAGGGCGCTGGAGGAGGACGCGGCGGCGGCCGGGGCCGACTGGATGGTGCTGGAGACCGGGGAGCCGCAGGTCGCCGCCGTCGCCCTCTACCGCGGCTGCGGCTACGTCGACATCGCGCCCTACGGCTTCTACGCCGACAAACCGACGGTGGTCAGCCTCGGCAAGCGGCTACGACCCCAGCATTAGGTTGGGGCCATGGCGAACAACGAGAAGATCGCATTCCTGATGGCCGCAGAGGGCATCGAGCAGGCCGAGCTCACCGAGCCCTGGGCCGCGGTGCGGGACGCCGGTTACCAGCCCGTCCTGGTCAGCCCCGAGAGCGGCACGGTCCAGCTGTTCGAGCACCTGGACAAGTCCGAGACCCGACCCGTGGACCTGACCGTGGCGGACGCGAGGGTCGACGACTTCGCCGCGCTGGTGCTGCCCGGCGGGGTCGCCAACCCCGACAACCTGCGGCAGGACAGCGACGCGGTGGCGCTGGTCCGGGACTTCGTCGAGTCCGGCAAGCCGGTGGCCGCCATCTGCCACGCGCCCTGGACCCTGGTCGAGGCCGATGTGGTTCGCGGCCGCCGGCTGACCTCCTGGCCGAGCCTGCAGACCGACATCCGCAACGCGGGCGGCGACTGGGTCGACGAGCAGGTCGTGGTGGACGGCAACCTGATCACGAGCCGCCGGCCCGACGACATCCCGGCGTTCAACTCCGCCCTCCTCGAGGCGGTCAACCACGGCGTCTCCAGCGCCGCATCGGCGGTCGCCAGCTAGCCGCGGGTACGCGGCACGTCCTCGGTCACCACCGTGGATGGATCGCCGCCCGCAGCCGCTGGTCGTACAGCTCGGCCACGTCGTCGAGAAAGGCCTGGGGCAGCGCGGGCAGCAAGCCGGCGGCGGCATTGGCCCGAGCCTGATCCGGCGTGCGCGCCCCCGGGATCACCGTCGTGACCCCGGGCTGCTGGATGACCCAGGCCAGCGCCGCCTGGGCCGGCGTCACGTCCCGACCGAGGTGCTCGGCCACCAGCCGGCTGAACTCGGCCGCCGCGGCCACACCGGTCTGGTAGTCGACACCGGAGAACGTCTCACCGACGTCGAAGGACTCCCCGTGCCGGTTGAAGGTGCGGTGGTCGTTCTCGGCGAATTCGGTGTCCAGGGTGTACCGGCCGCTGAGCAGCCCGCTGGCCAGCGGCACCCGAGCGATGATGCCCACCCCGGCCGCGCTGGCGGACGGCAGCACGTCGTCCAGCGGTTTGCGGCGGAAGGCATTGAGGATGATCTGCACCGTGGCCGTGCCTCGGCGGGTGATGGCGGTCAGTGCCTCGTCCGTGGTCTCGACGCTGACCCCGTACGCCGCGATGACCCCCTCGGCGGTCAGGGTGTCCAGGGCGTCGTACACCTCGTCCCGGGAGTAGACCACGGTCGGCGG
>DASQVF010000289.1:0-15862 GCA_035640915.1 Propionibacteriaceae bacterium | reverse complement strand
GAAGGACCAGGCCCGCAGCGCCACTTCGAGATCGGCCCGCCACAGCCCGTAGCTCGAGTCGCCGACGGCCGCGGTCATCCGCTCCAAGAGTCGCTGCGGATCGGCGATCTCCATCAGCTCGCTCTCGCGCGCCTCGATCTGGGCCGCGGCGGTGGCCTCGATGTGCTTCAGCAGCGCGCTCTGGTACGCCGCCGACCCGGCGAAGTGGTGGAAGAAGGAGCCCTTGGTCACGCCAAGCCGCCGAGTCAGCCGGTCGATCTTGAGGCCGGCCGCACCCTCCTCGGCGAGCGCCTCCACCCCCGCCTCCAGCCATCGCTGTCGTCCCGCCACGCCGCTACCATACCAAACGGTATGGTATGTTCTCGCCATGACACACGTCACGGTCATCGGTGGCGGCCTGGGCGGACTCGTGGCCGCCGTGACGGCTGCGGAGCACGGCGCCAAGGTGCAGCTGTTCGAGGCCCATCGCGAGCTTGGTGGGCGGTGGCGGATCGCCGACCCGCCCTTCTCCTTCCACGAAGGCCCGCACGTGATCTACGCCGACGGCCCGGTCTACCCGTGGCTCCGACAGCGCGGCCTGCTCGGCCGGACCCGGTCGGTGCCCTTCGCCGGAATTCGCCGCTTTGGCTTCCGCCACCGCGGGCGCCGGCGCGGCGTCCCGCCACTGGCCCTGCTGCGGGTGCTCACCGCCCGCCGGGCCCCGGTCGAGGCCAGCTTCGCCGACTGGGCGACGACCCGCTTCGGTGCCGACGCCGCCGCCGTGGCCGCCGCGGCCGCCGGGGTCGGGCTGTTCCACCCCGCGCCCGGTGAGCTGTCGGCCGCCTTCGTGCACGAGCGGTTGCGCCGGGTCTTCGCCCTGCCGCCGCAGGCCGGCTACCGCGAGGGCGGTTGGGGCCGGCTGATCCCCGACCTCGCCGGGTGCGCCCGGAGCCTCGGCGTACAGATTGAGACCGGAACCCGAGTCGACTTCCGTCCGGACGGCCCGACGATCGTGGCCACCAGCCTCGATGCGGCGCGGACCCTGCTGGGTGAGGAGAGCCTGACCTGGCCATCCGGACAGGTCGGGCTGCTCGACCTGTCGCTGCGACGTATCCCCGCCGACGCGTTCGTGGTCAGCGATCTCGACGAGGGCGGCTGGCTGGAGGACTTCGCGGTGCCGGACCCGACCCTGGTGCCGGCCGGCTGCTCCGCGGTGCAGATCCAGCTGCCGCGACCGGAGGGGGAGGACCGGGCCGTGACGGTGGCCCGGCTGGAGCGGCTGGCCGACCTCGGGCTGCCGGGCTGGCGCGACCGGGTGGTGCACCGCCGCGATGCGGTGGCCCGCGGCCGGACCGGGGCCGTCGACTACCCGGGCACCACCTGGCGCGACCGGCCGGCGGTCGATCGCGGCGACTCGCTGTTCCTGGTCGGGGACCAGGTCGCGGCACCGGGTCTGCTCAGCGAGGTCAGCTTCAGCAGCGGCGTACGCGCGGGACGGCTGGCTGCGTTCAGGTCTCCGGCGACCGTCGGGTAGGGAGAGAGCGCGGTCCTGCTTGCGACCGAGCGAGCGAACAACGCTCTTCCTCATCCGAGGGGAGGAAGCAAGGCAGGAGCTTCAGCGACCGACCGGGCAAGAGTCGGAGAGCACGGTAGGGTGTCGAGCCGTCGGTAGCCCGCCGGCGCCGCAGGAGAGGTACGCGAGCATGAAGGTCGTCAAGATCCTCGGTGTCGTCTTCGGAGCCTTGTTCCTGCTCACCGGCGTCGCCCTACTGGTCGGGTCGGCCATCTTCGGCGCCGGGCAGGGCGAGTTCGACCGGCAGCTCGCCGAGCAGGGCCTGGCCGGACCGGCCGAGGGCCAGGTCATCGCAATCGACGGTCCGATCTACACCGTCGACTACACCGACAAGAACGGGGCGTCCCAGACCGGTACCGGACCGGTCGCCGAGGGCACCACGCCACCGGAGCAGGGCGACGACGTGCAGGTGTACTACACCACCCTCGACCCCAGCCAGATCATCATCCTGGACTTCCCGGGCGGGAACTTCGCCGGCGTCGCCGGCCTGCTGCGGACCGTCGCCATCGTCTGCCTGGTCATCGGTGCGGTACTGCTGGTCTTCGGAATCATCGGCCTGGTCACCAGTCGTCGCCGAACCGCGGCAGTCACCGCGGGGCCTGCCGGCCATCCGGCTGTCCCGCCGCCCCCGCCCGGTCAGGCCGCCGGTCAGGACGTGGGATCGCAGGCCGACCAGGTTCCGCCGCCGAACAGCCCCCAGGGATACGGGCCGGACCCGACGCGGACCGTTCCGCCAGGACCGGAGATCGACCCGACCCCGACCCAGCCCATTCCCAAGGACCCGCCTCCGGATCCGGAGTTCAACCGCTCCGGCGGCTGACTCCTCGCCTGCCCTCCGGAACCGTCACGTGGACCAGGTTCGGCCCGGAGAACTGGTCGTAGCGGGTCGGTTTCCTCGGAATGGCACTATTGGTAGGGCCCAGATTTGAATTGGGCCCACGCCGTCTGACAGAATCGTCAGGTTGCTCCGAACGGGGTCGCCGTGGCATGCCGCGCACAGTGGGGCTGCCGAACCGCGAGACTCCGACTGTCCGGGCCGTGCGAACACCAGGTTCGTAGGCTCGGACCACCTCCACCAAGCAGGGGACTGTGGCGGTGGAGTGCGCCGAGAAGGGCCGACACGCCCGACCTCGGGGGTCGAAGCAACACGGCAGGGAGCACGTCCGGACACGGCACGAAGAAGAGGGACAACAGTGGCGGGACAGAAGATCCGCATTCGGCTGAAGGCCTACGACCACGAGGTCATCGACTCCTCGGCGCGCAAGATCGTCGACACGGTGACCCGGACGGGCGCGCGCGTGGCCGGCCCGGTGCCGCTGCCCACGGAGAAGAACGTCTTCTGCGTGATCCGCTCGCCGCACAAGTACAAGGACAGCCGCGAGCACTTCGAGATGCGCACCCACAAGCGGTTGATCGACATCATCGACCCCACCCCCAAGACCGTCGACTCGCTGATGCGCCTGGACCTGCCGGCCGGCGTCGACATCGAGATCAAGCTCTGAGGACGGATCCGTGTTTGAAGATCGCAAGGTGAAGGGTCTGCTGGGCACCAAGCTCGGCATGACCCAGCTCTGGGACGAGAACAACCGCGTCGTCCCGGTGACCGTGGTCCAGGCTGGGCCGTGCGTGGTGACCCAGGTGCGGACCCCGGACACCGACGGCTACTCCGCGGTGCAGCTGGGCTTCGGCGCCGTCAAGGCCAAGCACCTCACCAAGCCGAGCGCCGGCCACTTCGAGAAGGCCGGCGTGACCCCGCGCAAGCACCTGGTGGAGATCCGCACCAACGACGCCAGTGAGTACAGCCTGGGTCAGGAGCTGACCGCCGAGGTGTTCGCACCGAACGAGGTGCTGGACGTGACCGGCGTGAGCAAGGGCAAGGGCACTGCCGGCGTGATGAAGCGGCACGGCTTCGGCGGCCTGCGGGCCAGCCACGGCGTGCACCGCAAGCACCGCTCGCCGGGCTCGATCGGCGGCTGCGCCACCCCGAGCCGGGTGTTCAAGGGCCTGCGGATGGCCGGCCGGATGGGCGTGGACCGAGTGACCGTGCAGAACCTGACCGTGCACGCGGTGGACCCCGAGCGCAACCTGATCCTGATCAAGGGCGCGATCCCCGGCAACAAGGGCGGGCTTGTCGTCCTGCGCAGCGCCGCCAAGAAGGGAGAGCCGGCATGAGCACGATCGACGTCCTCGATGCCACGGGCAGCAAGGCCGGCACGGTCGAGCTGCCGTCGGAGCTGTTCGACGTCACCGCCAACATCCCGCTGATCCACCAGGTCGTGGTGGCCCAGCTGGCCGCGGCCCGCCAGGGCACGCACGCCACCAAGGGCCGGGGCGAGGTACGCGGTGGCGGCAAGAAGCCGTACCGGCAGAAGGGCACCGGGCGCGCCCGCCAGGGCTCGATCCGGGCGCCGCAGTACGTGGGTGGCGGCACGGTGCACGGGCCGCAGCCGCACGGGTACGCCCAGCGCACGCCGAAGAAGATGATCGCGGCCGCCCTGCGCGGCGCGCTGTCGGACCGTGCCCGGGAGGGCCGGGTGCACGTGGTGCAGGAGCTGGTGCCCGGTGACGTGCCGTCCACCAAGACGGCTCTGGCCGCCCTGCGTGCGGCCACCAGCTCCGACAAGGTGCTCGTAGTGCTGCACCGGGACGAGGACCTGTCCTGGCTGAGCCTGCGCAACGTGGTCACGGTGCACGCACTCGCGGTCGACCAGCTCAACGCCTACGACGTGCTGGTCAACGACGAGATCGTCTTCACCGAGGCGGCGCTGGACGCCTACGTCGGCCACCGGGCGCGCGGCATCGCCGAGGATGTGTCCGAGCCGATCGAAATCGAGCTGGCCGCGGCGCAGCCGCGAGACGCCGAGCTGGCCTCGGCCTCCGTCGAGACCTCGGCCGAGCCCACCGACGCCGAGCTGGCGGCCACCGCCGCCACCGTGGCCGACGTGATCGAGCCGGCCGACGAGCCCGCCGCGCCGGTCGAGGCGGCCCACGGCATGCGGCAGGCCGAGGACGTAGACGAGGAGGACGCCCGCCTGAGCGAGCCTGCGAGCTCACCATCGAACACAGGAGCCCCGCGAACGGGGCCGACGAGCGTCAGCGAGGAGAACCTGTGAGCGTCAAGATCCGTGACCACCGCGACGTCCTGCTCGCGCCGGTGGTGAGCGAGAAGAGCTACAGCCTGCTGGATGAGAACAAGTACACGTTCCTGGTGGCGCCGGACGCCAACAAGACCCAGATCAAGATCGCCGTGGAGACGGTGTTCAAGGTCAACGTCACCGGGGTGAACACCCTCAACCGGACGGGCAAGAAGCGCCGGACCCGCTACGGCACCGGGCACCGGCCCGACACCAAGCGGGCCATCGTGACCGTCGCCGACGGCCAGCGCATCGACATCTTCTCCGCCCCGGGCAGCTGAGCGAGAGGGAAGCAGAGCAATGCCAATCCGCAAGTACAAGCCGACCACACCGGGCCGGCGGGGCTCCTCGGTGGCTGACTTCGCCGAGGTCACCCGGTCGACCCCGGAGAAGTCGCTGGTGGTGCCCAGCCCCAAGACCGGCGGCCGCAACAACACCGGCCGGATCACCACCCGGCACATCGGCGGCGGGCACAAGCAGGCGTACCGGCTGGTCGACTTCAAGCGCTACGACAAGGACGGCGTGCCAGCCAAGGTCGCGCAGATCGAGTACGACCCGAACCGAACCGCCCGGATCGCGCTGCTGCACTTCGCCGACGGCGAGAAGCGCTACATCATCGCCCCGGTGGGGCTCGGCCAGGGCAGCCAGGTCGAGGCCGGCGAGGGTGCCGACATCAAGCCGGGCAACAACCTGCCGCTGCGCAACATCCCGGTGGGCACCACGGTGCACGCGGTGGAGTTGCGTCCGGGCGGCGGGGCCAAGCTCGGCCGGTCGGCCGGAGCGGCGATCCAGCTGGTCGCCCGGGAGGGCAAGAACGCCACACTGCGGATGCCGTCGGGCGAGATGCGGATGGTCGACGTGCGCTGCCGGGCCACGGTGGGCGAGGTCGGCAACGCCGAGCAGTCGAACATCAACTGGGGCAAGGCCGGCCGCAACCGGTGGAAGGGCAAGCGCCCCTCCGTCCGCGGCGTGGCGATGAACCCGATCGACCACCCGCACGGTGGTGGCGAGGGCAAGACCTCGGGTGGCCGCCACCCGGTGTCACCGTGGGGCCAGCCGGAGGGCCGGACCCGGGACAAGAACAAGCCGAGCAGCCGGATGATCGTCCGTCGCCGCAGGACCGGCAAGAAGCGCTGAGCAGGAGAGAAGCAACGACATGCCACGCAGCCTGAAGAAGGGCCCGTTCGTCGACGACCACCTGGCCAAGAAGGTCGAGGGGCAGAACACCCGCGGGTCCAAGAACGTGATCAAGACCTGGTCGCGGCGCTCGATGATCGTGCCGGACATGATCGGCCACACCATCGCGGTGCACGACGGTCGCAAGCACGTGCCGGTGTTCGTGACCGACGCGATGGTCGGGCACAAGCTCGGCGAGTTCGCGCCCACGCGGACCTTCAGGGGCCACATCAAGGACGACCGGAAGTCGCGCCGGCGCTGACGCGCGGGTGGACAGACAGACAGACAGACAAGGAAGACGAGACAGATGAGCAAGGACAAGGACTCGCGACCGAGCCGGCGCACGGCGCTGCTCGGCGACCGTCCCGGTTCGTACGCGATCGCCCGCCAGGTCCGGATGTCGCCGACCAAGGTCCGCCGAGTGGTCGACCTGGTCCGCGGCATGGACGTCACCGACGCCCTCCAGACCCTGCAGTTCGCGCCCCAGGCCGCCAGCGAGCCGGTCTACAAGGTGGTGGCCAGCGCGGCCGCCAACGCCGAGCAGACCGACAACCTGCGCCGGACCGACCTGTACGTGTCCCAGGCCTTCGTGGACGAGGGCGTCACCATGCGCCGCATCCGGCCCCGGGCCAAGGGCAGCGCCAGCCGCATCCTCAAGCGGGCCAGCCACATCACCGTCGTAGTCGAACCCAAGATTCAGGAGGGCTGACATGGGGCAGAAGATCCATCCGTACGGCTTCCGCCTCGGCACCAGCACCGACCACAAGAGCCGCTGGTACGCCGACAAGCTGTACTCCGGCTACATCGGCGAGGACGTCAAGATCCGCCGGCTGCTGACCAAGGGGCTGGAGCGGGCCGGCATCTCCTCGGTGGAGATCGAGCGCACCCGGGACCGGGTGCGGGTCGACATCTTCACCGCGCGGCCGGGCATCGTCATCGGCCGTAACGGCGCCGAGGCCGAGCGGGTCCGCGGGGAGCTCGAGAAGCTGACCGGCAAGCAGGTGCAGCTGAACATCCTCGAGGTGAAGAACCCCGAGATCGACGCGCAACTGGTCGCCCAGGGCGTGGCCGAGCAGCTGGCATCCCGGGTCCAGTTCCGCCGGGCCATGCGGAAGGCGCAGCAGAGCGCGATGCGCGGCGGAGCCCGGGGCATCCGGATCCAGTGCTCGGGCCGCCTCGGCGGCGCCGAGATGAGCCGGTCGGAGTTCTACCGCGAGGGCCAGGTGCCGCTGCACACGCTGCGGGCCGACATCGACTACGGCTTCTACGAGGCCAAGACCACCTTCGGCCGGATCGGCGTGAAGGTCTGGATCTACAAGGGCGACCTCTCCGGGAACCGGGCCGAGCGGGCCGCGCAGAAGGCAGCTCGCACCGTGGCCGGCGGCCGGGCCCGCCCGGGCCGGGGCGACCGGCCCAGCCGAGGTGACCGGCCGGCGCGCAACGACCGTCCGGAGCGGGGCGGACGTCGTCGCGCCGAGGGCGCGCCGGAGTACACCCGCGCCGAGGGCGTGACCGAGGGTGCACCGGCGGTTGAGGCCAGTGCGCCGATCGAGACCGCGACCGCGGGACAGGAGGGCTGAGCCGTGTTGATTCCCCGCAAGGTGAAGTTCCGCAAGCAGCACCACCCGAAGCGGACCGGGATGGCCAAGGGCGGCACCAAGCTGGCGTTCGGTGAGTACGGCATCCAGTCGATGGAGGCCGCGTACCTCACCAACCGGCAGATCGAGTCGGCGCGTATCGCCATGACCCGGCACATCAAGCGTGGCGGCAAGGTGTGGATCAACGTCTACCCGGACCGGCCGCTGACCAAGAAGCCGGCCGAGACCCGGATGGGCTCGGGCAAGGGCTCGCCGGAGTGGTGGATCGCCAACATCAAGCCCGGTCGGGTGCTCTTCGAGCTCTCCGGGGTGAGCGAGGACGTGGCCCGCGAGGCCATGCGGCTGGCCATCCACAAGCTGCCGATGAAGGCGCGGTTCATCAAGCGTGAGGCGGGTGAGCTCTGATGGCGAAGGCGACCACGGCCGCGGAGCTGCGCGGGCAGAGCCGGGAGGACCTGAACAAGCGGGTCGTCGAGCTGAAGGAGGAGCTGTTCACGCTCCGCTTCCAGGCGGCGACCGGCCAGCTGGAGTCGCACGGCCGGCTGCGCGCGGTACGCAAGGACATCGCCCGGATCTACACGGTGCTGACCGAGCGTGATCTCGGCATCATCGACGACCCGGATCTGGTTGAGGCGGAAGAAGCGAAGGCATGAGTGACGTTGTGAGTGAGGTCGGGACCACCGGGTCCGTCGAGCGCGGAGGGCGCAAGGTCCGCGAGGGCTACGTGGTCAGCGACAAGATGGACAAGACCGTCGTCGTCGCGGTGGAGGACCGGGTCAAGCACCGGCTCTACGGCAAGGTGCTGCGGCACACGACCCGGCTGAAGGTGCACGACGAGGCCAACACGGCCGGCGTCGGCGACCGCGTACGCGTGATGGAGACCCGTCCGCTCAGCGCGACCAAGCGCTGGCGGCTGATCGAGATCGTGGAGAAGGCGAAGTGATCCAGCAGGAGTCGCGGCTGAAGGTCGCGGACAACACCGGTGCCAAGGAGATCCTGTGCATCCGGGTGCTCGGGGGCTCCGGACGCCGCTACGCCGGCATCGGCGACGTGATCGTGGCCACGGTCAAGGACGCCATCCCCGGCGGCAACGTCAAGAAGGGTGACGTCGTCAAGGCCGTCGTCGTGCGCACCGCGAAGGAGAACCGGCGCGTCGACGGGTCCTACATCAAGTTCGACGAGAACGCCGCGGTGATCCTGAAGACCGACGGTGAGCCGCGCGGCACCCGCATCTTCGGCCCGGTGGGTCGCGAGCTCCGGGAGAAGCGCTTCATGCGCATCATCTCCCTCGCTCCCGAGGTGATCTAGGAACTATGAGCAACACGAAACTGCACGTACGCAAGGGTGACCGGGTCAAGGTCATCGCCGGCAAGGACCGCGGTCTGGTCGGCGAGGTGATCGCGGTCTACCCGGAGAAGAACCGGGTGACCGTGGCCGGGGTGAACATCGTCAAGCGGCACCTCAAGGACACCGCGAACCAGCCGCAGAGCCGGCAGGTCAACAAGGGCGGGATCATCTCCTCCGAGGCCCCGATCCACGCGTCCAACGTCCAGCTGGTGGTGAAGAACGGCGACGGCGACGAGGTGGTGACCCGGATCGGCTACGAGCGGGTCGAGGTGACCAAGCGGCGTCCCGACGGCTCGGAGTACAAGTCGCACCGCAGCGTACGCATCGCCCGGGCGACCGGAGAGGAAGTCTGATGACCGCCACGACCACGGACCCTTCGACGAGCTCAGGGACCGAAACGGCCAAGCGAACTGGGCCGCGGCTGAAGCGGCGCTACCGCGAGGAGATCGCGCCGGCGCTGCAGCGCGAGTTCAGCATTGCCAACGTGATGCAGATCCCGAACCTGACCAAGATCATCGTCAACATGGGCGTCGGCGAGGCCGCGCGGGACTCCATGCTGATCGACGGCGCCGTGCGGGACCTGACCACCATCACCGGACAGAAGCCGGTGGTGACCCGCGCCCGCAAGTCCATCGCCCAGTTCAAGCTGCGCGAGGGGATGCCGATCGGCGCCCACGTGACCCTGCGCGGGGACCGGATGTGGGAGTTCGCCGACCGGCTGCTCACCCTCGCCCTGCCTCGGATCCGCGACTTCCGCGGGCTTTCGCCGAAGCAGTTCGACGGGCGCGGCAACTACACGTTCGGTCTCAGCGAGCAGGTTATGTTCCACGAGATCGACCAGGACAGGATCGACCGGACCCGAGGCATGGACATCACGTTCGTGACCACCGCGACCACCGATGACCAGGGTCGGGCGCTGCTGCGTCACCTCGGCTTCCCGTTCCGGACCAACTGAAGGATCGACGCATGGCAAAGACAGCCCTCAAGGTCAAGCAGGCCCGCAAGCCCAAGTTCGGCGTACGCGCCTACACCCGGTGCCAGCGGTGCGGCCGCCCCAAGGCCGTGTACCGCAAGTTCGGCCTCTGCCGGATCTGCCTGCGGGACATGGCTCACCGGGGCGAGCTCCCGGGCATCCAGAAGTCCAGCTGGTAACCACACCTATGTGCCCTGAGCTCGTCGAAGGGCCTTCGACAGGCTCAGGCCGCAAACCGGCAGCAGGTCCGGCGACGGAAACCGCTCCGAGAGAGAAGAACCACAGATGACCATGACTGACCCGATCGCGGACATGCTGACCCGCGTCCGGAACGCCAACCAGGCCTACCACGACACCACGACGATGCCCTACAGCAAGATCAAGGAGCACATCGCGGAGATCCTGGTGAGCGAGGGCTACATCGCCTCGTTCGCCGTCGACGAGCCGGCCGAGGGTGAGGTGGGCAAGACCCTCTCGATCACCCTCAAGTACGGGCAGAACCGGGAGCGGTCGATCGCCGGCGTGCGGCGCATCTCCAAGCCGGGCCTGCGGGTGTACGCGAAGTCCAACGCGCTGCCGAAGGTGCTGGGCGGGCTGGGCATCGCGATCATCTCGACCTCCAAGGGCCTGCTCACCGACAGGCAGGCCCACACCAACGGCATGGGCGGCGAAGTCGTCGCCTACGTGTGGTGAGGATGCGGAGCGAAGGTAGGTAGAGGACATGTCACGCATTGGTCGACTCCCGGTCCCGGTTCCGTCCGGGGTCGAGGTGACCCTGGACGGCCAGTCCGTCTCGGTCAAGGGACCCAAGGGCACGCTGCAGCACCGCGTGGCCGAGCCGATCCGGGTCAACCGGGCCGACAGCGGTGAGCTGGAGGTCACCCGCCCGGACGACGAGCGGGTGAGCAAGTCGCTGCACGGGCTGACCCGGACCCTGGTGGCCAACATGGTCACCGGCGTCACCACGGGTTACGAGAAGCGGCTGGAGATCGTCGGCGTCGGCTACCGGGTGGTGGCCAAGAGCCCGACGCAGCTGGAGTTCGCCCTCGGCTTCTCGCACCCGGTGCAGGTCAACGCCCCGGAGGGAATCACGTTCAACGTCGAGGCGCCGACCCGGTTCTCGGTGATCGGCATCGACAAGCAGCAGGTCGGCGAGGTCGCCGCGAACATCCGCAAGCTGCGCAAGCCGGAGCCCTACAAGGGCAAGGGCGTGCGGTACGCGGGCGAGCGGGTTCGGCGCAAGGTCGGAAAGGCGGGTAAGTAAGCGATGGGGATCTCACTCTCCGCGCACAAGGGCACCGCGACGAAGTCGCGGGCCCGGCTGAAGCGGCAGCTGCGGGGCCGGAAGAAGATCTTCGGTGCTCCGGAACGGCCGCGCCTGGTGGTCACCCGCTCGGCCCGGCACATCACCGCCCAGGTGATCGACGACGTGGCCGGACGCACCGTGGCGTACGCCTCCAGCATGGAGGACGCGCTGCGGACGGCCGCCGGCGACAAGTCCGACAAGGCCAAGCAGGTCGGCGGGCTGGTGGCCCAGCGGGCCAAGGCGGCGGGCATCGAGCAGGTCGTCTTCGACCGCGCCGGGCACAAGTACCACGGACGGGTCGCGGCGCTGGCGGACGGCGCCCGCGAGGCCGGCCTCGGATTCTGACGACGAGAGACGGAAGGTAAGCGATATGGCTGGAACCCAGCGCCGTGGAGGCGCCACGGGAGAGCGTCGCGGCCGTGACGGCGATCGTCGTGGCGGCGGGCAGGCGCAGGACAAGAGCAACTACATCGAGCGCGTGGTGGCGATCAACCGGGTGGCCAAGGTCGTGAAGGGTGGCCGCCGGTTCAGCTTCACCGCGCTGGTCGTGGTCGGCGACGGTGACGGCACCGTGGGCGTCGGCTACGGCAAGGCCAAGGAGGTGCCCGCGGCGATCGCCAAGGGTGTCGAGGAGGCCAAGAAGCACTTCTTCTCGGTGCCGCGGATCCAGGGCACCATCCCGCACCCGGTGCAGGGCGAGAAGGCGGCGGGCGTGGTGCTGCTGCGCCCGGCGTCGCCCGGTACCGGCGTGATCGCGGGTGGCTCGGCGCGTGCGGTGCTGGAGTGTGCCGGCGTACACGACGTGCTGGCCAAGTCTCTCGGCTCGGCGAACGCGATCAACGTGGTGCATGCCACGGTGGCCGCGCTGCAGGGCCTGGAGCAGCCGGAGCAGGTGGCGAAGCGGCGGGGCAAGTCGGTCGAGGACGTCACCCCGGCGGCGCTGCTCCGGGCGCGCGAGACGGCGAGTGCGTCGTGAGCTCGCTGAAGGTCCGTCAGGTGCGCAGCAGCGTCGGCGGCAAGCAGAACCAGCGGGACACCCTGCGTACCCTCGGCCTGCGCCGGATCGGCGACGAGTCGATCCGGCAGGACCGGCCCGAGGTGCGGGGCATGATCAAGACGGTGGCCCACCTGGTGACCGTGGAGGAGGTCGACGAGCGATGACGTTGAAGGTTCATCATCTGCGGCCGGCGCCGGGGGCCAAGACGGCCAAGCGGCGGGTCGGTCGTGGCGAGGGCGGCAAGGGCGGCAAGACCGCCGGCCGCGGTACCAAGGGCTCCGGCGCTCGGCACAACATGCCGCAGAACTTCGAGGGCGGGCAGATGCCGCTGCACAAGCGGCTGCCCAAGCTCAAGGGGTTCAAGAACCCGTTCCGCACGGAGTACCAGGTGGTCAACCTGTCCCGGCTGGGCGAGTTGTTCCCGGACGGTGGCGCGATCGACGTGGACGACCTGGTGGCCGCCGGCGCCGTGCGGGACGGGTACCCGGTGAAGATCCTCGGGACCGGGGAGATCACCGTCGCGGTTCAGGTCACCGCTGACGCCTTCTCGGCCACGGCGAAGGACAAGATCGCCGCGGCCGGCGGGAGCACCACCGAGCGCTGACCCGCTTTCGCCTTTGCGCCCTTTTCTCGTCGTTGCGGCCGATATGGCCGCCGCAAGGACGAGGAAAGGGCGCAAACGTGTCCGGGCCGGAATCTCAGTCGCTCGCGACGACGTAGAAGCGGTTGCCGTCGGGGTCGTCGAAGGCGAACATCGGGGGTACGTCGGGCCAGGCCAGCAGCTCTCCGGCCGCGACCCCGCGATCCCGCATGGCCTGGTGCTCAGCGGCCACGTCACCGACGGCGAACCGTACGCCGGTGTCCACACCCGGCGTGGGGTTGTCAGGGCCCGAGACCAGGGCGATCGAGGTGGCGGCGCCGGGCGGAGCGACCTCGATCCAGCGCATCGTCTCGCTGATCGGGGCGTCGAGGCGGAGCTCGAAGCCGAGCGTGTCGACGTAGAAGGCGAGCGCGGCATCCTGGTCGAGCACCGGGACGGCGACGCAGCGGACGTCGGTCAAGGTGGTGGTCATCTTCGGTCTCCTGTCGGGGTCAGCGGTCGACGCGTTCGGTGAGATGCACGGTGACGGTGTCGCCGGGGCCCTTGCCCAGCACGGTGCGCAGGTCGGACTTGATCGGCAGCTTGTGGGTGCCGTCGCCGAGGGCCATGAACGAGGCTCGGAACGGGTGCCCGTCGACCGTCCCGGCGACCTTGACCAGTCCGCGGGTGCCAAACAACTCGGCGGACCAGTCGGTGCACAGGAAGGTCCAACCGCCCTTGGCCGTGCTCTGCTCCAGGGTGCCGGTGAAGGTGTGGTCCAGCGTGGTCATGCCTGGTCTCCTGTCGTGGTGGGTGTGGTGTACATCAGTGATCCGGGAGTGGTGAGCTCTTGGCCGGTCTCCAGCCAGGTCTTGAGGCCGGACAGGATCATCGGCCAGCCGCCGTACAGCTGGGCGTCGGCGTCATCCGGCAGCTGGTCGTGGATGACGGTCAGCCGGCAGGAGTCGCCGACCGGCTCGATCTCCCAGCTGACCCGGGTGGTGCCGTACGCGACGACGTCGTCCCCCCAGAGCGCGAGCATCGACTGCACCAGCCGCCGCGGTGGGTCGACCTCTAGGTTGCGGCCCTCGTACAGCGGCTCGGGGGTGTTGGGATTGGTGATCGTGTATGCCGAACCGGGGCTCCAGTCGGAGTGGATCCGGTTGCCGAAATGGAACCGAGCGCGTACGTCAGGCTCGGTGATGGCCGCCCACAGACGCTCCGGCGTGGTCCGGATGTAGATCTCGAACACCTTCTCCATGCGCTTCTCCAGCTCCTGCTTGAGGTCGACCAGACCGGCCGCCCAGGCCTGCGTGTACTTGCTGACCCATCGGTCGTGGACGGTCCGAATGGGCACCGGGTTGAGGAAGTGCAGCTTCTCCCGGCCCTTCCGCCGGGTGGTGACCAGCCCCGCCTCCTCCAGCAGGCCGAGATGCTTGGCCACCGCGATCCGCGTCATGGGGAAGCGGGCCTGCAACGCAACCAGCGTCTGGCCGTCCTCGACGAACAGCGCGTCCAGCAGCGCCCGCCGGGTCGGGTCCGCGAGGGCCCGAAATACCAGTTCCACGTGTCCCACGATAGGAAACCAAATGGTTTCCTGTCAAGGGTCGATGGGACCCGGTTGCCCGTAGCCATCCCCGCAGGAACCCACGTGCACGTGAGTTCCTGCTGCGATACTCGCGTTGCAACCTGGGCATCGCCGCAGGAACTCACGTGCACGTGAGTTCCTGGCTGGCCGGGCGACCGGGACGCCGAGTGTCGCGGCCGTAGGCAGCCGTGTGTTGGTCAGTCGGCGACGTGGATGGTGGGTGCCGTGAGGTCCAGGTAGCGGATCTCGGTGATCAGCTGCTGCTCCTCGGCGAAGCTCTTCGCCATCTCCTCCGGCACCTCCGACTGCTCACCCACCCGGGCCTCGGCCTCGGAGCTGAAGTACATCGCTTGGGCGAACCGTCCGTCGTCGCCGATGCCGATGATCCCGCCCAGCAGGTCGGGCCGCATGTCGATGTCGAGCTCGACGAATGCCCGGCTCAGCTCGCGCTCCCGCCCCACGTCGGAGACGCTGCCGAACATGGCCTGGACGAAGCCGGCCTGCGGTGAGACACCGGCCCGCAGGGTCAGGACGTCGTCGTAGTCGGCGAACGTCGGCGGCTCGACGAAGCACCTCTCGATCTCGCCCCACCACGCGCCCTGCTCCGGACGGTCGCTGTTGCGCCGTGCCGCCTCGGCGGACTCGAAGCAGGCGAAGACGACGTACTCACCGTCCGCGGTGGCCCCCGAGGTCGAGCTGAGCCAGCCGGAGGCGCCCGGAGCCAGGTTGGTGGCCCAATGTTGCATCAGCGCCGCGACGGCAACCTGGTCGGTGATCTTCCCTGAGATGACCTGCGTGAACATGACGACCTCCCCTGTGCCGACGCCGATGTCGGCCGAGATCATGGTCGTCCTGGCGGGAGGCGGTTCGCAAGCGCTTCGTCACCGGCGCTCCGGTCGGATGAACCGCCCGAACCCCGGCCGGCAGTGACCACTGATCGAGGTGTCGCTGATCGAAGTTTCCCGTATCCACGCCTGTGTCACACTCGGGTGCCTATGCATCCCCTCGAGCTGACCGGCCTGCTCGGCTGGGCCGAACGGGTGATGACCACGCTGGGTGAGTGGGGGGTGGGCTTCCTGGTCCTGCTCGAAACGGTGTTCCCGCCGTTGCCCAGCGAGGTGGTGCTGCCGCTGGCCGGTTTCCTGACCAGCCAGGGAGCTCTGAACCTGCCGCTGGTGATCATCACCAGTACGGTCGGCGCCTACCTCGGCGCCCTCGGTCTCTACGCCCTGGGCGCCGCGCTCGGTCAGGAGCGCTCGATCCGGATCCTGGCCAAGCTGCCGCTGGTCGACCGCGAGGACTTCGAGCGCGCCGACGCCTGGTTCGGCCGGCACGGCCGGGCATCGATCTTCTTCGGCCGGCTGATCCCGGGCGTGCGCAGCCTGATCTCGCTGCCGGCCGGCGCCCAGCGGATGAGCCTGGCCACCTTCTCGATCTTCACTGTGGCCGGCAGTGGGGTGTGGAACGGGACGTTGATCGGGCTGGGCGCGGCCCTCGGCACCCAGTACGCCCTGGTCGACCGGTACTCCACCTACATCAACTACGCCCTGTACGCGGTGCTGGCCGGCCTGCTGGTCCTGCTCATCGTGCGCCGGGTGCGGCGGGCCCGGG
>DASQVF010000288.1:0-5266 GCA_035640915.1 Propionibacteriaceae bacterium | reverse complement strand
TAGCTCGTGGCTCAGCTCCAGGTCCAGGGCCACCGTGTCCGACCCGGCCGACGCGACCGCCCAGCCCGAGCGCGGGGTCTCGCTGACCACCACCTCGTCGCCCTCGACGGGCAGCTCCTGGCCGTCCAGCGTCACGGTCGCCGTGCCCGCCCGGTACGCCGCCACGAAGGCCGTCACGTCGACGGCCCGGACCGCTTCGGCGACCTGCTGGGTTCGCTTGCCGAAGCGCTTGCCGAGAGCCCGGTAGTTGGGCTTCACCGCGACCTCGACCAGCTCGTCGGCGTCGCTGAGCTGGGTCAGCGCCTCCACGTTGAGCTCGGCCCGGACCTCCTCGCGCAGCGCCGGCGGCAGGCTGGTCCAGCCGGGCGCGGAGATCAGCGCCCGGGCCAGCGGCTGCCGGGTCTTGACCTTCGACTCCGCCCGCGCGGCGCGTCCCAGCTCGACCAACCGCCGGACCAGGTCGACCTGATCGGCCAGCGTCGGGTCGATCAGTGCCGGGTCCGGCTCCGGCCAGGAGGCCAGGTGCACCGAGTCGGCCGCTCCGGTGCTGGTGAACAGCGCGCCCCAGACCCGCTCGGTGACGAACGGCATGAACGGGGCCAGCATCCGGGTCAGCATGTCGAGCACGGTGTGCAGGGTGCCCAGCGCCGTCGGGTCGCCGTCCCAGAACCGGCGCCGGGAGCGGCGGACGTACCAGTTGGACAGGTCGTCGATCAGCTCGGCCAGCGCCTGCCCGGCCTTGACCGTGTCCAGCTGGTCCAGGGCAGCGCCGACCTCGCCGGCCACCCGGTGCACCTCCGACAGCGCCCACCGGTCCAGCGGTGTCGGCTCGCCGGCCGGTCCACCCGGCGCCCAGCCGTTGCTGCGGGCGTACAGGGACTGGAAGGAGGCGATCGACCAGTAGGTCCGGACCACCTTGGAGGCGATCTCCTCCAGCGCCCGGTGCCCGATCCGCCGGGACGACCAGGGCGAGCCGGCGCAGAGCATGAACCAGCGCAGCGCGTCGGCGCCGTGCCGGTCCATCAGCGGGATCGGCTCCAGGATGTTGCCCAGGTGCTTGCTCATCTTGCGGCCGTCCTCGGCGAGGATGAGGCCCAGGCAGATCACGTTGCGGTAGGAGGACTGGTCGAAGACCAGGGTGCCGACGGCCATCAGCGAGTAGAACCAGCCGCGGGTCTGGTCGATGGCCTCGCAGATGAAGTCGGCCGGGTACGCGTCCCGGGCGGCCTCGGCGTTGCGCCAGGGCGCGCCGAACTGGGCGAACGGCATCGAACCGGAGTCGAACCAGGCGTCGATGACCTGCGGCACCCGGCGGTAGGTGCCCTCCTCGCCCGGCCTGGTGAAGGTGATGTCGTCCACGTACGGCCGGTGCGGGTCCTCCAGCGTGGTGCCGGAGAGCTCGGCCAGCTCGGCCAGGGAGCCGACGCACACCATCCGCGACGGGTCGGCGTCGTTGCGCCAGATCGGCAGCGGCGTCCCCCAGTAGCGGTCGCGGGACAGCGCCCAGTCCACGTTGTTGGCCAGCCAGTCGCCGTAGCGGCCGTGCTTGATCGAGGCCGGCTGCCAGTTCGTCGCCTCGTTCTCGGCCAGCAGCCGGTCCTTGATCGCGGTGGTGCGGATGTACCAGGAGGGCAGCGCGTAGTACATCAGCGGGGTGTGGCAGCGCCAGCAGTGCGGGTAGCTATGGGTGTAGGGAACATGCCGGAACAGCAGACCCCGATCGCGGAGGTCGCGGACCAGGATCTCGTCGGCGTCTTTGAAGAACTCGCCGCCGATCAGGTCGAGACCGTCGTCGAAGTGGCCGTTGCTCGCGATCGGGTTGACCACCGGCAGGCCGTAGGCCCGGGCCACGGCGAGGTCGTCGGCGCCGAAAGCGGGTGACTGGTGCACGAGCCCGGTGCCGTCGGCAGTGGTGACGTAGTCGGCCAGGGCGACGAAATGCGCCTCCGGGATGTCGACCAGGTCGAACGGCCGTGCGTACGCGGTGTGCTCCAGGTCCCGTCCCGGCATCCGCTGCAGGATCTCCACGTCCTCGCCGAGCACCGGGCCGATCAGGTCGACGGCGACGACCACCGTCAGGTCGCCGGACCGGACCACGGCGTACTCGACGTCGGGGTTGACCGCGACCGCCGTGTTGGAGACCAGGGTCCAGGGCGTGGTGGTCCAGACCAGCAGGTCGGCGCGGCCGGCCCACTCGCCGGAGGTGATCGGGAACCGGACGTAGACGCTCGGGTCGGTGCTCTCCTCGTAGCCCTGCGCCACCTCGTGGTCGGACAGCCCGGTGCCGCAGCGCGGGCAGTACGGCGTGACCCGGAAGTCCTCGACCAGCAGGCCCTTGTCGAAGATCTGCTGCAGCGCCCACCACACCGAGTCGATGTAGTCCGGGGTCATGGTCCAGTAGGCGTGCTCGTAGTCCGCCCAGTAGCCCATCCGCTCGCTCATCTGCAGGAACTCGTCGACGTGGCTCTGGACGTTCTCCCGGCAGCGGGCGTTGAACTCGGCGATCCCGTACGCCTCGATGTCGGGCTTGCCGGTGAAGCCGAGCTCCTTCTCCACGGCGAGCTCGACCGGCAGGCCGTGGCAGTCCCAGCCGGCCTTGCGCGGGACGACGAAGCCCTTCATCGTCTTGTAGCGCGGGAAGAGGTCCTTGAACACCCGGGCCTCGACGTGGTGGGTGCCGGGGCGGCCGTTGGCGGTCGGCGGGCCCTCGTAGAACATCCAGATCGGGCCGCCCTCGTTGGCCTTGAGGCTGCGCCGGAACACGTCGCCGCGCTCCCACTGGGCGATCACCTCGTGGTCCAGCGCGGGCAGGTCGACGTGGGCGGGCAGCGCCTCGTAGCCGGGCTCGGTCCCTGCGGTCACCGGGGTGCGCACCTCCTGGACGTGGTGATCTGCGGCGCCGATCCTACTGCGCCGGTCGCCGTCGGCCGCTTGACGTCGATCCGCGGTCTATCGGCTAAGTGTTCTTGCCGCGAGCGGCGATCCGCCACGTATTAACCACAGCGCCCTCGGACACGATCACCAGGTCGTCGGCCAGGTTGACGGCGGTACACACATGGTTGGGAACCACGCGGACCACCGACCCGAGTCCGGGCAGCGGTCCGTCATCGGCGAAGCTGACCGTCGCGTGGTGTTCGGACAGGGCGACCACTCGCGCTTCCGGATGATCCAGCAGGCGGCCGTATCCGGTCGCCCAGGCGAGCCGATCAGCGCCGAGCACCTTGCTCCCCGAGTCCAGCACCAGGCTGCGGCCGCGGCGGCTGACGACCGTAGCGGCGGCGGTCAGCGCCACGGACTCCCAACCGACCGCCCCCAGCTCGACCTGCTGAGCGTCGGAGAACGCGTAGACGCCGGGACGGATCTCGTTCATCACCTCGGGATCCAGCAGCGCCGCCGTGGGCGTGGACCCGCCGCTGCGCAGCTCCGCCGCTACGCCGGCGTCGCGCAGCGCCGTGGCGGCCTGGCCCAGGGCGCCGGCCTCATCCGCCGCGGCCCGCTCACGCTGGCCGGGTCCGTAGCTGTGTCCCGGAAAGGTGAACACCCCGGCGACGGGTAGCCCGCCGCGCTCCGCCGCCGCGGCGACCGGCCCGGCCAGCGTTGGGGCCACCCCGGTGCGGTGGTGACCGCTGTCGATCTCGACCGCCACCTCGGCGTCGGTGCCGGCCAATGCGCGGGTCAGGCGCTCCGCTCCTTCCCGGGAGTCGACGCCGACCCGCAGCGACACCCGCTCGGCCAGTGCCCGCAGCCTCCGGCCGCGCTCGCCGACGGCCCACAGCGGGTAGGCGATGAAGAGGTCGGCGAAGCCGGCGTCGGCGAACACCTCGCCCTCGCCCACCGTCGCCACCGTCAGGCCGACGGCACCGAGCTCCACCTGGCGGCGGGCGATCTCCAGGCACTTGTGGGTCTTGGCGTGCGGGCGGAGGGAGACGCCGAGACGACGGGCGTGGCTCGCCATCCCCGTCAGGTTGGCGTCCAGCACGTCCCGGTCGACCACGAGGCACGGAGTATGCAGATCCGCGGGCAGCGGCGGGCCGGGCGTCATCGCGACATTGTGCCTTTCTCCGCGGCCGCTCGGGCTAACCCGACAACATCGGCCGGAGCACGTCGTACGCCCACGCGCGCAACGTCATGGGCGTGGTGGTCGCCACGGTCCGCGGCTGCTCCGGGACGAACCCGTCGCGGATCCCGGTGGACATGCCCAGAATCGACTCCACCTGCCGCGGGCCGAGACCGGCCGCGGCCAGCTCGGCGGCCATCTCGTCGTCGCTGATCCGCTCGGCCCGCACCGGCGTACCGGTGGCCTCACTCACCACCGCGCAGGCCTGCGCCCAGCTGAGGTCCTCCGGCCCGTGCACGGCCGAGACCTGCCGGCCGGTCCACTCGTCGGACAGCAGCCGGAGCGCGGCCACCTCGGCGATGTCGCGTGGGGCGACCCACGGCATCGGGTGGTCGACCGAAAGCAGCACCGGGATTACGCCGCTGCGCAGCGTGTCCAGCTGCATGGTCAGGTTGGTGAAGAAGTAGCCGCAGCGCAGATGCAGCACCGAGGCTCCGGTGGCGTCGAGCAGCTCCTCGGCCCGGGCCAGCCCGTCGATCTCGCCGACCCCGTGCCGGCGCTCGGCGCCGACGCTGCTCTGGAAGATCGTCCGGGGGATGGCGTTCTCGACGATGGCCCGCGCGGCGACGGCACCGAGCTCGGCGTACCCGGCGGCCGGGTCCTCGGCCATGGTCGGCGGGGCCACCCAGTACAGCGCGTCGATCCCGGCCGTCGCGGTGACCACCGCGTCGGCGTCGAGCAGGTCGAGGGCGACCGGATCGACCTGGTCGCGGAGCTCGGGTGCCAGCCGGTCGGGGTCCCGGAGCAGCACGCGCGGACGGATCCCGGTCCGGACGAGCATCGGGACCAGCTCGCGGCCGACATTGCCGGTCGGGGCGGTGATGGCAACTCGCACCCGGCCCACGCTAGAGGCCGGGTCTGACACCGCCCTCCGAACGCTCACCGCAGGGCGAAGACCACCCGCAGCGCGTTGTCCAGGTAGCGCTGCGGCAGCGGCCGGTTGCGCCAGGCGGCCGGGATGATCTCGCTCGACGCGGCCCGGTACCCGTCCTCGATCGCCCGGATCCGGTCCACCACCTCCGTGCTGAGGAGCAGCACCGAGACCGCCGAGCCGTCCTGGCTGGACGAGCCGACCACGGCAACGGCGTCGTCCACCGTCAGGTGCCGGGCGGCCAGCGCACCCGGGTGGCGGAAGATCCGTACGCCGGC
>DASQVF010000287.1:0-3260 GCA_035640915.1 Propionibacteriaceae bacterium | reverse complement strand
GAGTCGCTGGAGGAGCGGGTGACGGCCCTGGAGCAGGCGCTGCAAACGCTGACGTCCCATCCAGAGGTTCACGCCGGCGGCAGCCTGCCCGCCGACTCCGGCCTCTGGCTGTTGCGCGAGCTCGAGCACCGCTTCCCGGTCGACTCCATCGTCTTCGGCGGCACGGCCCAGGCACCGGAGGGACCGGTTGCCTGGCAGTGGGGCGTCCCGACCGACCGAGTCCTCGAGCAGGACTGGGAGCCGGCGGCGGCGGTCCTGGACGCGCTGTCCCACCCGGTCCGGCTCCGGCTGCTGCAGCGGGTGCTCACCGGCACGGCCACCACCGCTGAGCTGGCCGAGGACGAGACCCTCGGCACCACCGGTCAACTCCATCACCACCTGCGAGCCCTGGTCGCGGCCGGCTGGCTCATCTCGACCGGCCGCGGGCACTGGAGCATTCCAGGGCCGCGCGTCATCCCCCTCCTGGTCGTCATCGTTGCGGCCACCACGAGATGAAGGACGACATGGCCATCGCCTCCACTCCTCCCCCGACCCGGCCGCACCCGCCCAGCTTCTGGCGCCAGCACCGGCGCATCCTGCTGGTCATGGGCCTGATCGGCGGGCTGCTGATCGGCACCCTGCTGGGCCTCACCGTCGGTCCGAAGACCCCGACGCTCGGCGAGGACAGCACCGGCGACCCGGCCCTGGTCGCCGACGTCCGCAGCGTGCTCGTCAACGACCGGGGCCTCGACACGCTGTCGTTGGGCCGCGTCCGCGACGGGACGTTCGGCTTTGCCGGCCTCGGCACCGCGGGGGACCGCCCGCCCGACCCTCAGACCCGTTACGAGTTGGGTTCGATCACCAAGACCTTCACCGGGCTGCTGCTCGCCGACTCGGTGCAGCGGGGGGAGATGGCGCTGGAGGACCCGCTCTCGACGTACCTGACCGAGCTGGCCGGGACGCCGGCCGGGAACGCCACCCTGTTCGAGCTCGCCACCCACAGCTCCGGGCTGCCGTCGATCGCCCGCACCGGATATGGTCCGTTGCTCGCCGCGGTGGGCAACGAGAACCCCTACGACGTCTCGGTGGCTCAGCTGATCGAGGCCACCAAGTCCGTCCAGATCAGCAACCAGGGCGAGTATGCGTACTCCAACCTCGGCATGTCCCTGCTCGGCCATGCCGAGGCCCGCGCCGCCGGCGCCGCCGACTGGCCGGCCCTGGTCACCGAGCGGCTGCTCACGCCGATGACCATGACCAACACCACGTTCGCCGCCACCGAGGAGGACATCCCGGACGGCGCGGTCCGCCCGCACCGGGAGAACGGCTGGCGGGCGGCCTACTGGTACGGCCAGGGGTACATGCCGGCCGGTTCCTCGACCTGGACGACCGCCGAGGACATGACCAAGTACCTCTGGGCGCTGCTGACCAGGCAGGCGCCCGGGATGGCCGCCCTGGAGCCGGAGGCCGAGGCCAGCAGCGGCCAGATCGGCCTGGCCTGGCAGATGACAGAGTTCCAGAACCGGGACATCACCTGGCACAACGGCGGCACCGGAGGCATGCACACCATGCTGGCCCTCGACCGGGAGCGCGGACAGGGCGTGATCATCCTCGGCAACACCACCCGCAGCGTGGACCAGGCCGGGCTGGGCCTGGCCGCCAGTGCGGGGCCGCCCGCCGCGGTGGACCGACCGGCCCTGCCGGCACTGCCCACCCTGATCGCCGTCGCCGTCGGGCTGGCGTTCCTGGTCAGCTTCGTTCGCCGCGCCCTGCTCGGCGAGGACAAGCTGGCCGTCGCCATAGGGCTGCTGTCCGGGGTGACCGGGTTGCTGGTCCTGCTCGCGTACGGGCCGTGGACCTTCGCGCCGGCCTGGATCTGGGGATCGCTGACCGGGGCGTCGGCCGCGCTGGCCGCGTACGGGGTGCTGCGGGCACGGGACCTGCCCACCAAGCCGGCCACGCGGCCGGTGCTCGGCTACCTCAACGCCGCCTTGAGCCTGATCGTGCTGGCGTTGGTGATCTACGCCCTGTGACCGAAGGCCGGGCCGCAGCCCCACCGTTGCCCGTCGACCCGACCGGCGACTTCGCGGGAGGCCTTCCGGCGGCGGGCACCGGCGCCAGCGGCTCGGGTATCGCGGCCGGCGACCGGCGGAACGGAAAGAGCTCCGGCCGGTCCGGCTGCCGCCACCACAGCACCACGGCCAGGAGAACCGCCATCTGGATGATCGGCGAGATGGTGTCCCGGATCCGCGCGGCGGTGAAGTCGAGGGCCGGCCCGAACTCGATCGCCCGGCCGGGCACGTAGGCCAGCGACAGGGGGGCGGCGCGGATCAGCATGATCCGGTCCAGCTTGTTGGTCGCCAGCACGGCCAGCGGCACCCAGGCAATCAGGTCGTACCAGCTGAGGGTGTACATCGCGGTGATCAGCCAGGCGACCGACAGCACCAGCGCGGTGCGCAGCGCGATGGTCGGCGGGTCGGTCCGCAGGTCCGCGCCCTTGGGCAGCCCGGGGACGGCGGTCCACGGCACGGTGCGCGACAGCATCCAGGCGATCACGATCAACCCGCCGTAGGAGACCACGCCGACCACGATCTTGGAGTTGGTCGGCGTCATGAACAGGTTGAAGAACTGGTAGAACGGGTGCGCCCAGGAGCCGACCGACACGTACCCGCTGTTGCGCAGCACCTGGACGAACGCGCTCGGCTGCCACACCACGTACGCCAGGCCCATCGGGATCGCCGTCCCGGCGCACAGCAGCAGCGCCTTCTTCGGCTCCCGCCGGTACGCCCACAGCATGGCCAGTCCCCACAGCCCGATGCTCAGCTTGGCACAGCCGGCCAGCCCGATGCCAAGGCCGGCGACGAACGGGTTCTTGCGCAGGAAGAGCATCCCGGCCACCGCGAACATCACCGACAGGGCCTCGTTGTGCGCGCCGGCCACCACGGCCCAGATCAGCAGCGGGTTGGCTACGGTGAGCAGCGCGGCCCGGGCCTGGCGGCGGCTGTCGCCGTGGGCCAGCAGCACCGCACCGGCACCGACGATGATGAAGGGCACCGCGGAGAACACCTGCAGCCAGAAGACGATGTCGTGCATGTTCTCCCCGCCCAGCCGGTTGGCCAGCAGCTGGGTCCAGGAGGTGATGGGGCCGTAGACGCTCGGGGTGTCCTGCCAGGGCCGCTCGGTCCAGCGCAGCACCGGGTCGAACTGGCCGCGGAACACCTCCGCCGGGGTGATCTCGTACGGGTCCCGGCCGATCGACTGCAGCCGTCCGTACGCCGCGTACA
>DASQVF010000286.1:0-4163 GCA_035640915.1 Propionibacteriaceae bacterium | reverse complement strand
GGAGAGGGCCTTGGGCTTGCGGTTCAGGTAGTCCTCCAGGCCCAGCAGGTGGGCCGCTTCCTGAACCCGCTGCTGACGCTCGGCCTTGGGGACACCGGCCATCTTCAGCGCGAAGCCCATGTTGTCGCCCACGGTCATGTGGGGGTAGAGGGCGTAGTTCTGGAAGACCATCGCGATGTCGCGGTCCTTGGGCGGCAGGTCGGTGACATCCCGATCGCCGATGTGGATTGCTCCGGCGTTGATCTCCTCCAGGCCCGCGAGCATGCGGAGCGAGGTGGACTTGCCGCAGCCGGAGGGTCCGACCAGGACCATGAACTCGCCGTCGCCGATCTCGAGGTTGAGCTTGTCGACGGAGGGATGGTCGGCGCCGGGATAGACCCGGGTCGCCTCAACGAATGAAACAGTGGCCACGCCACACTTCCTTTCCACGGGCAGGTACGTGCCCGACGATCCGTAGTGGAAAATGCGCAAGGCCGACGCGACCTCGCGTTAGAGGTGACCCTAGCGCAGGTGATCTTTCAACGGGAGGGGTCAGCTCCGCCGCCGGACATCCGCGGCTCCGGTCAGCGAAGCTGGAGGAGCTCGCTGCCGTCGTCGGTGCCGAAGTCGTCGACCACGGCGGTCACCTCCATGCCCTGCAGGGTGACTGCTCCACCGAAGCTGGTCAGGAACGCGGTGTCGGCCGCATCGCGCCCGGTGGACACCCGCACCAGGCTCTGGCGCGGCGCCAGCCGGGTCGGGTCCACGACGTACCAGGCGCCGTCGACGTACGCCTCGCAGACCGCGTGGTACTCCATCGGGCTGAGGCCGGGAGCGAAGACGCCGGCCAGCCGGGCCGGCACGTTGAGGGCGCGCAGCAGGGCGATCGACAGGTGACCGAAGTCCCGGCAGACGCCCCGCCGGCCCAGCAACGTCCGTACCGCGCCGTCGGTCGGCAGGCTGGAGCCGGGCACGTAGGTGAGCTTCTCGGCCACCCACTCGGTCACCGCGGCCAGCAGCTTCTGGTCCGCCAGTCCGGCGAACTCGCTCGTGGCCGTCGGGCCCAGCGTGTCGGACTCGCAGTAGCGGCTGGGCCGTAGGTAGGTGATCAGGTCGAAGTCGTCGACCGGGGCGGGTGCCGCCTGGCCGGTCACGGCGGCCTTGTAGTCGAGGGTGAGCGGGCCCGCCGGGGCGTCCAGGACGTGCAGCCGGTTACCGGGAACGTCGACCAGCTCGGCCGGCGTCACCGGATCCCCGGCGGCGGTGACGACCAGGGTCTCCTCGCTGAGCGGCGTGCCCTGGGCTACGGCGACGGCCAGGACCAGTTTGGCCGGGGCGGTGACGTCCAGGTCGAGGTGGGTGGTGACGGTACGTTCCACGCCATCATGCTGCCAGCCCGGTCCCTCCGAGCAAGGGGGGCGACCCCCTTGAACCTCCGGACAAGCCTCAACACTCGACGATGTTCACCGCCAGCCCGCCGCGCGCCGTCTCCTTGTACTTCACGCTCATGTCCCGGCCGGTCTGCATCATCGTCTTGATCACCTTGTCCAGGCTGACCGTGTGCTGGCCGTCGCCGTGCAGGGCCAGCCGGGCCGCGGTGATCGCCTTGACCGATCCGACGGCGTTGCGCTCGATGCAGGGGATCTGCACCAGGCCGCCGATCGGGTCGCAGGTCAGCCCGAGGTGGTGCTCCATCCCGATCTCGGCCGCGTTCTCCACCTGCTCCGGGGTGCCGCCGAGCAGCTCGGCCAGGGCCGCCGCGGCCATCGAGCAGGCCGTGCCGACCTCGCCCTGGCAGCCCACCTCGGCGCCGGAGATGGAGGCCGTCTGCTGGTAGATCGAGCCCAGCGCCCCGGCGACCAGCAGGAAGTCGGCGATCGCCGCCTCGTCCGTCCCGGGCAGGAAGGTGTACGCGTAGTGCAGCACCGCGGGGATGATGCCGGCCGCGCCGTTGGTGGGGGCGGTCACCACCCGACCGCCCGAGGCGTTCTCCTCGTTCACCGCCAGCGCCCACAGCGTGACCCAGTCCAGCGCGCGCAGTGGGTCCACGCCCGGACCGGACCCGGAGTCGGCGATCAGCCGGGTGTACAGATCGGCGGCCCGGCGGCGCACCTGGAGCCGACCGGGCAGCACGCCCGGCGTGGTGCAGCCGTGCTGCACGCACTCCTGCATCACCCGCCAGATCTCGGCCAGTCCGGCCCGGACCTCGGCCTCCGGGCGGCGGGCGCACTCGTTGGCCAGCACCACCTCGCTGATCTTGAGGCCGCGGTCGTTGCAGATGTCCAGCAGCTCCGCCCCGGTTCGGAACGGGAACGGCACCGGCGTCGGGTCCGGCTTCAGCTCCGGCTGCCCCGTCCCGTCGTCGTCGAGGACGAAACCACCGCCGATGGAGTAGTAGGTGCGCTCGCTGAGCACCTCATCGCCCGCGTACGCGGTGAAGGTCATCCCGTTGGGGTGGAACGGCAACCGGCGCCGCCGGTGCAGGACCAGGTCCTCGTCGGGATCGAAGGCGACCTCGTGGCCGCCGCTCAGCCGGAGGCGGCGAGTCTGGATGATCTCCGCGGCGCGGCGGGGCCCGCGCTCCACGTCAACGGTCTCGGGATCCTCGCCCTCCAGCCCCCACAGCACCGCGTTGTAGCTGCCGTGCCCATGCCCCGTCGCACCGAGGGACCCGAACAGCTCAGCGACCACCCGGCTGGTCCGGGTCAGCACGTCGTCCTCGGCCAGCGACTCGGCGAACCGGCCCGCGGCCCGCATCGGGCCCACGGTGTGCGAGCTGGACGGCCCGATGCCGATGCTGAACAGGTCGAACACACTGACGGTCACAACCTCCAGTGTCCGCCCTGTCCGAAGGGCCGACGAAAGAGCCCTGCCGGCTCATACCCGGCAGGGCTGGAGGTCGTGCCCCTTCAGTCTCGTCGAGTTACCCCGAGGTGGCGGAGCGACACGCCTGCGCCCATGATGCCGACACGCCGTTAAAACCGGATGACACGCCGGTGACGTCGGGTGGACAGATCTGCGTCTCCCGCTGCGGAAGACAAGCTCGGGCCGACGACAAGGGGCCGCGAGTCCGCGGCCCCCTCTGTCGTTCAATTGCCGGTGACCGACGCGGTCAGGCCGCAGACGGCCACCGGTGAACGCGCCCGGTCCTGGAACTCACTGGCCGGCCAGCGAGCCGCCGATGCCACCCACACTGAAGTACCTGTTCAGCGCCGCGAACAAGATCACCGGCGGCAGCATCATCACGACCGCCACGGCCATCACGAGGCCCCAGTTCGTCGAGTTCTGCTGGAAGAAGCTTTGCAGGCCCACCGGAAACACGAAGTTGGCACTCGTTCGCAGGAAGACCAGGGCGACGAGATAGTCGTTCCAGGCCAGCAGGAACGAGAAGATCGCCGTCGACAGGATGCCGGGCAGCGAGTTCCGCAACACGACGCGGAGGAAACCGCCGAAGACCGAGCAGCCGTCCATCCACGCTGCTTCCTCGAGATTGATGGGGATCGAGTCGTAGTAGGCCGCCATCATCCAGATGGCCACCGACATGGTGGAGCCGACGTAGATGATCGTGAGGCCGGTCAGGTTGTCGACGAGGCCGAACTCGGCGAACAGGACGAACAGCGGGATCACCGCGGTGACGATGGGCAGCGACTGCACCACGAACAACACCAACGAGAACCCGGAGACCAATCGACTCCGCCCTCGTGACAACACATACCCGGCCGGCGCCGCAACGGCCACGGACACCACGACCGTGACGACTGTGACCAGCATGCTGTTCGTCAGCCAGGTCAAGACATCGGTCCGGCTGAAGATCAGGACGAAGTTCTCGAGCGTGAAGCTCGCCGTGGTGTCGCTGCCCAGCGAAGGCCGGAGGGCGAGTAAGACAACCGCGATGATCGGGACCAGCACGACCGCGGTGATCACCAACATGGCGAAGAACCGCCACCAGGTGCCCCGCGCTTCCGGTTCGGTCTTCTTGCGGGCGGGGGCCGCGACCGGCGGGCCGGCCACCGTCGGGTTCTGCGAGATTGCCGCGGTCATAGGATCTGCACCTTCTTGATTCGCTGGTACAAGACGACGGAGATCACGATCAGGACGAAGGTCATGAGGAAGGCGATCGCCACCCCAATGCCTGTGTCGAAGTTCTGGAAGACGGTGACGTAGGACATCACGACCAGCGACTG